>JAIERD010000367.1 GCA_019747155.1 Pseudomonadaceae bacterium | reverse complement strand
CCACCGGCGCCCTGGGCCGGTTTGATCACGAAGTCGCTGCGGCCTTCGATGATCTTGCCGAGGTTATCGATCTCTTTCTCGGTCGAGATAATCCCGTACATTTCCGGCACGTGAATGCCGGCTTCGATGGCCCGCATCTTGGTGATGATTTTGTCATCCACGATCGGATACAGGCTGCGCTTGTTGTACTTGAGCACGTAGTCGGCGTTACGCCGGTTGATGCCCATGATGCCGCGGGCTTCGAGGGCTTTCCAACGTTTCCAAAGACCGATCATGGCTCAACCCTTCAAAAAGGCTTTGAAGCGAAACAGCTCGGTTAGGCGATAGCCGCGATAGCGACCCATGGCCAACATAAAGCCAACCATGATCAGCAATACCGCCGGGAAGGTGAACATAAAGTAGATCACCTCCGGAATACTCATCAGCAGGTACGCCAGTGATGCGGCCGCTATGGTGCCGAGGGCGACTTTGAAGGCATGACCGCCGCCGCGCTCTTCCCAAGTAATCGACAGGCGTTCGATGGTCATGGTCAGGATCACCATTGGGAACAGCGATACCGACAGGCCGCGTTCCAGGCCGAGTTTGTGGCTGAACAAGCTGATGACGGCAATCAAGATGACCACAAAGGTCAGCACCACCGAGAGTCTGGGCAGCATCTGCAGCTTTAGGTGCTCAAGGTAGGAGCGCAAGGACAAGCCCAAGGCGGTGATTAGGGTAAACAGCATGATGCCAAAGCCCAGCTGGGTTTCGCGAAATGCCAGGGCAATCAGCACGGGGGTAAAGGTGCCGAGGGTTTGCAGGCCGCCGAGGTTACGCAGAATCAAAATCACCAGCACGCCAAGCGGCAGCACGATGAGAATCTGGTAAGTCTGTTGGGTTTGCAGCGGCAAGCCATAGAGCGAATATTCGAGGAAATTGACGTCGGTATTGGCATCGGTGCGCTTGGCCAATTGGATGGCATTCATCTCGCTGTTGCTGAGGCTGAAGGTCACTTTGGGTTTTTTGCCGCCTTCAACGTTGATCAGGCTTTCATCGCCGGTCCACCAGATCATCCGGTCGCTCGGCAGGCCTTGCTCGCCGGTTTCCGGGCTGAAGTACAGCCAGTCTTTGCCATTAAAACTGCGCAACCACAGCTCGGGGTTTTGCGGCTGATCGGCCACCAGGCGAATGGTGTGCACCCGCTCCAAGGGCACGTGGGCAATCGACAGCAGCAATTCGATGATGCGGGCTTTGTTGCCGATCGACTCATTGCCGGCAAAGAGTAATTTTACGTTGTCGTCGTTCTTGTTATTAACCCGTTGAATGGTTTCGGTGATGAAGGTTTCGACGTCGGCTGAATGCTGGCGGATCGGTGCCAGCAAGGCTTCGGCGGCGACTTTCTCGGCGCCTTCGACGGCAATGCTTTCACGGAAGATTGGGCCCTTGGCCTTGGGTTTTTCGCCGCTGTAGCGCTTGGTCAGCACCAGGCGGTAATACAGGGTTTGGTTGCCGCTGACGCGCCTGGCCGACCAGGTGACCTTGCGGTTGCCGTCGGCGCGGTTGATGCCAACACCGTAGTTATTAGAAATAAAGCTCTCGTTGAGGCTGACGTAGTCTTGGTTCAGTGGCGGCACGAACATCTGCACCTTCACCGGGTCACGCGGGTTGGCTTGAAACTCCACCTTGGCGTCGACGTTCCACAGGTAATCGGTTTCGTCGGTGGTGACCGGTATGCCGAGAATAAAAATTTGATAGGCCGTAACTAGAATGCCCAGCGCCACCAACAGGGTGATAAGGACTTTCAAATGCAGGTTAAGAGAGCGCATGTGAATTACTCGGCAGCGAGAGCGGCAGTGGCACAGGCAGGTTTACCTGCTGCGTATTTTAGGTTGGGATCAATCAGGGCGTCGAAGTGTTTCAGGGCTTCAGAGCCAATCAGCAATGGATACTGAAAGGCGCTGCGGTCGGTCAAGTTGACCTCAATCGTGCTCAGGGTTTTGCCCATGCAAATGGCCAGTTCGATCACCGGGCGAGGGGTGTAGGTTTTGCCTTCTTCAAGGTCAATATCGCCAGCCCGACGCTTGATTTTGCTAATGCGCGCCAGCGGCCGCTCGATCGGGTGAGTGTGGGCCGCATCAATGGCTAGATAAAAACGCACCCAGGTTTCGCCGTCACGCTTAAAGCGTTTTATGTCGCGGGCACTGAGGGATGCGGTTTTGGCACCGGTATCGAGCTTGGCGGCCACCTCGAGGTCGAGGCCCACCAGTTGAGCGTACTCATTCAAGCCAAAAATTGGTTTGTCTGCGGCGAGGCTAAAACCCGGTAATGCCAACAGGCTAAGCAAAATGGTTGGGAGCTTGAGAGTCATAAGTCCAATAACGGTAAAAAATAGGCAGCTAAGGCGGATGTTTGCGAAAGCTGTAGGTGGGTCAAGCGCTTGATTCTAGCAGCTTAAGCGGCTTGCCCGGTTTGGCAGCTGAAACACCAAAGGGTTGCATTCTAACATGGGCTTTTTCAGCGGTGACAGGCACTTAGAGGTGATATCACCGGTTTTGCATGAGTTGTTAAGGTTTCCCATGAAAGCGTTATTGTCGACAATCCATTGTTTTTACTTGACGCATAAGTCCTTAAAGGCTAATTTTTGCTCAGTTAAGTGATTTGGTGTCGACACTATGCAAGTGGTTAGCGACGTAACGGGCAGCCTGCAAGATGATTCGGAAACCCTCGCCGAGCAGGTGTTTCGCCTGATCCAGGCGGCGATAGTCAAAGGTGAGATCGCTCCCGGCAGCAAGATTTCTGAGCCGGAATTGGCGCGGGTGTATGGCATTAGCCGTGGGCCGCTGCGTGAGGCCATTCACCGGCTGGAAGGCCAGCGCTTGTTGGTGCGGGTGCCGCATGTGGGCGCGCGGGTCGTCTCGCTCAGCCATGCCGAGCTGATCGAACTGTATGAAATTCGCGAATCGCTGGAGGGCATGGCGTGTCGCTTGGCTGCCGAGCGCATGAGCGTCGCCGAGATCGCCGAACTGCGTCGAGTGCTCGAGACCCACGAGCAGGACGCGGCGTTTCAGGCCGGCGTCGGCTATTACCAGCAAGAAGGTGACTTCGATTTTCACTACCGCATTATCCAAGGCAGCGGCAATCGCACCTTGACGCAAATGCTCTGCGGCGAGCTATACCAACTGGTGCGCATGTACCGCATCCAGTTTTCGGCGGTACCCAATCGTCCGCGCCAAGCCTTCACCGAACACCACCGAATTCTCGATGCCATTGCTGACCGTGACGGTGAGCTGGCCGAGTTGCTGATGCGCCGTCACATCGGTGCTTCCAAGCGCAATATCGAACGCCACTATAAAGGCGCAAACGACCAAGGTGCCGCAGTCAAGCCCACCAAACCAGGAGCTGAGTCATGAGTTCAGTCAAAAGTACCCCAGGCCAACGTTTTCGTGATGCGGTCGCTAATGAGCACCCATTGCAAGTGGTCGGCGCGATTAACGCCAACCACGCCTTGCTGGCCCAGCGCGCCGGCTTTAAGGCCATTTACCTGTCGGGCGGCGGTGTGGCTGCCGGCTCTTTAGGCTTGCCGGACTTGGGTATTACCGGGCTGGACGATGTGCTCACCGACGTGCGACGGATTACCGATGTGTGCGATCTGCCGTTGCTAGTGGACGTGGACACCGGTTTTGGTTCCTCGGCGTTTAACGTGGCGCGCACGGTAAAGTCGATGATCAAGTTTGGCGCCGCGGCCATTCATATCGAAGACCAGGTCGGCGCCAAGCGCTGCGGTCACCGTCCGAATAAAGAAATCGTCTCGTTGCAGGAAATGGTCGACCGCATCAAGGCCGCCGTCGATGCGCGTACCGACGACAGCTTCGTGATCATGGCGCGCACCGATGCGCTGGCGGTGGAAGGTTTGCAGTCGGCGCTGGATCGCGCGGCGGCCTGCATTGAAGCCGGCGCCGACATGATTTTCCCGGAAGCGATCACCGAGTTGGACATGTACAAGCTGTTCGCCGCCAAGGTGAAAGCGCCGATTCTGGCCAATATCACCGAGTTTGGCGCAACGCCTTTGTACACCACCGAGGAACTTGGCGCGGCCGATGTATCCCTAGTGCTCTATCCCTTGTCGGCGTTCCGCGCCATGAACAAGGCGGCGGAAAACGTCTACACCGCGATTCGTCGCGACGGCACCCAGAAGAATGTGATCGATACCATGCAAACCCGCATGGAACTGTACGAGCGCATCAATTACCACGCCTTCGAGCAGAGCCTCGACGCACTGTTTGCCGCCAAGAAGTAACCGGCTAGCCGGCTGCCCAACGAGGCAGCCGGCATACAACAAGAAACACCTAACCGGATTTGACCAGGAGATACCCGCGATGAGCGCAACTCAAGAGACCACCGCGTCGGGCTTCAAGCCCAAGAAGTCAGTTGCCCTGAGCGGCACCACTGCCGGCAATACGGCCCTGTGTACCGTTGGCCGCACCGGCAACGATCTGCACTACCGTGGCTATGACATTCTTGATGTCGCCACTAGCTGCGAGTTTGAAGAAATCGCCCACCTGCTGGTCCACGGCAAGTTGCCGAACGTGGCGGAACTGGCGACTTATAAAGCCAAGTTAAAGGCGCTGCGTGGTCTGCCGGCGGCCTTGAAAGCCGCGTTGGAGCAACTGCCGCCCTCGGCTCATCCGATGGATGTGCTGCGTACCGGCGTTTCCGTGCTGGGCTGTCTGGCCCCGGAGAAGGACGATCACAGTCACCCGGGTGCCCGTGACATCGCCGACAAGTTGATGGCATCCCAGGGCTCGATGCTGCTGTATTGGTATCACTTCAGCCACAACGGTAAGCGTATCGATGTGGAAACCGACGACGACACTATTGGTGGGCACTTTCTGCATCTGCTGCATGGCAAAGCGCCGAGTGACAGCTGGGTGCGCGCCATGCACGTTTCACTGATTCTCTACGCCGAGCACGAGTTCAACGCCTCCACCTTTGCTGCGCGCGTGGTGGCCGGCACCGGCTCCGATATGTTTTCCGCCATCTGCGGTGGCATCGGTGCGCTGCGTGGCCCCAAGCACGGCGGCGCCAACGAAGTGGCCTTCGAGATCCAGAAGCGTTACGACAATCCGGATGAGGCTGAGGCCGATATCCGTGCGCGGGTCGAGAAGAAGGAAGTGGTGATTGGCTTCGGTCATCCGGTCTACACCGTGGCCGACCCGCGCAATAAAGTCATCAAAGAAGTAGCCCGCGAGCTCTCCGCCGAGCA
>JAIERD010000035.1 GCA_019747155.1 Pseudomonadaceae bacterium | reverse complement strand
GGCCAGGGTCCAGAGCTTGGCGCAATCGATCAAATGCCAATGCACAGTGGTGCGGCACTCATAGTCCACGCCACTTTTCAGCAGTAATTCCAGGCTGCGCCAGTTGGCCGCCCCGCTGCCCTTTACCCCGGTGATCAGCTGTGTGTCCTCGCTCAGGGCTTTCACATCAAAGCCGACCCAATCCACCAACGGCAAGACCTTGGCCAGCGCGTGCGGGCGAATCCCGGCGGTGTGCAAACCAACCAGAAAACCCAACTCCCGGACCTGCTGCATGGCGCTCGGCAAGCTGGCCTGCAGGGTTGCCTCGCCACCACTGAAGACCACCGCCTCCAGCAAGCCTTGCCGGCGCTTAAGAAACGCCAGCACCTCGGCCCAGGGTTTTTCCTGGGCACCGCGCGGCACTATCAGCCCCGGATTGTGGCAATAACGACAACGCCAGGCGCAGCCCTGGCAAAACAGCACACAGGCCAAACGCCCCGGATAATCCAGAGTGGTCAGGGGCACGAAGCCCCCGACCCGCAGCGGTTGACTCACGCCCGCTGGCACTGCGCGGCGGCTTCGATAAAGTGCTGACGCTCACGGTGCTCAGCCTGCTTGCCGGGGTTAAAAGCTGCTACCGGACGGTGATAGCCCATGACCCGGGTCCAGACTTCGCAACGCTGACGCAGCTCTTGAGGCAGTTGTTGAACAGTTGATTGCATGGTGTTGCTCCTTGCGTGGATGAACAGAATTCAATAATTGAGGGCGAATTTGCCTCCGCCCCTGCATCGACCTACCGGTTTCAGGCACAACTGGCGGCGCAGGCTTGCTGGCGCTGCAACAAGGCATCGTCGCAGTGCGGGCAAAACTCGTGTTCGCCGTCCAGATAGCCGTGCTGCGGGCAAATCGAGAAGGTCGGGGTAATGGTCAGATACGGCAGCCGAAAGCGGCTCAGGGCATTGCGCACCAGGTTTTTGCAGGCCTCGGTCGAGCTGATCCGCTCGGCCATATACAGGTGCAACACTGTGCCGCCGGTGTATTTGCACTGCAGGGCGTCTTGCAACTCCAGCGCCTCGAAAGGGTCATCGGTGAAACCCACCGGCAATTGCGAGGAGTTGGTGTAGTACGGCGCATCGCTGCCACCGGCCTGCAGAATGTCGGGATAACGCTTGAGGTCTTCCTTGGCGAACCGATACGTGGTGCCCTCGGCCGGCGTGGCCTCAAGGTTGTACAGGTGACCGGTTTCCTCCTGGAAACGCACTAGGCTGGCCCGCACATGGTCGAGCAGATGGAGGGCAAACTCGCGGCCAACCTCGGTGTGCATGCCCTCTTGATCGTCACTGAAATTGCGCAACATTTCGTGCATGCCATTCAGGCCGATGGTCGAGAAGTGGTTACGCAAGGTGCCCAAATAACGTTTGGTGTAGGGATAGAGGCCTGCATCCATATGGTGCTGAATCACCTTGCGTTTGACCTCCAGGCTTTGCATCGCCAGCTCCATCAGCTGATCGATGCGCCGCAGCAAGCCACTGCTGTCGCCTTTATACAGATAACCCAGCCGCGCACAGTTGATGGTCACCACGCCCAGGGAGCCGGTCTGCTCGGCCGAACCAAACAAGCCGCCGCCGCGCTTGAGCAACTCGCGCACGTCCAGTTGCAGGCGGCAGCACATGGAGCGCACCTGATTGGGTTGCAGGTCGGAATTCAAGAAATTCTGAAAATACGGCAGACCGTAGCGGGCGGTCATCTCGAACAGCCGATCGGCGTTTTCACTGTCCCAGGGGAAGTCATGGGTGATGTTGTAAGTCGGGATCGGGAAGGTAAACACCCGGCCCTTGGCATCGCCGGCCTGCATCACCTCGATATAGGCGCGGTTGATCAACTCCATCTCGGCCTGCAAATCGCCATAGGCAAAGGGCATCTCAACGCCACCGATGTAGGGAATCTGCTCGCGCAAATCTTCCGGGCACACCCAATCGAAGGTCAGGTTGGTGAAGGGGGTTTGCGTGCCCCAACGGGACGGCACATTGAGGTTGTAGATGAACTCCTGAATAGCCTGACGGACCTCGTCGAAACTCAGTTGGTCTTTGCGCACATAGGGCGCCAAGTAGGTGTCGAACGAGCTGAACGCCTGGGCGCCGGCCCACTCGTTTTGCAGGGTGCCGAGAAAATTCACCATCTGCCCCAGAGCGCTGGTCAGGTGCTTGGGCGGCCCGGCCTCGACCCGCCCCGGCACGCCATTCAAGCCCTCATTGAGCAAGGTGCGCAGCGACCAGCCAGCGCAATAACCGGCCAGCATGTCCAGATCATGGATATGCAAATCGGCGTCGCGATGGGCCTCGCCGATCTCGGCGCTGTAGACCTCATCCAGCCAGTAATTGGCGGTGACCTTACCGGCCACGTTCAGCACCAGGCCGCCGAGTGAATAGCCTTGATTGGCGTTGGCTTGCACGCGCCAGTCTTCACGGTTGAGGTACTCATTCATCGAGGCCGCTACCTCGACAATCGCCTTGCGGTCGCGGCGCAGACGGCCATGCTGCTCGCGGTAAACGATGTAGGCGCGCGCACTGGCGTAGTAGTAAGCCTCCATCAGAATCCGCTCGACCTCATCCTGAATTTGCTCGACATCCAGAGTCTCGTGGGTCAGCAAGCGCGCCAGCACCAACTCGGCCAAAGGGCCGGCCTGGATGCCGGCAAACTCGCCGCTGGCGATGCCGGCGGAGGCAATAGCTGTCTGGATCTTGCCCAGTTCAAAGGCGACTAAACGGCCATCGCGCTTGCGCAACGACACCGGACGACTGCTATAGGGCAAGCTCGGCATATTCGGCTCCAACACAATATGTTGATTAAATGCAGCGAAGAAACACTAGATGCAGTGAATCTACGCCGCAAGCGCCGTGCTGAACTTGACTGGCGTCAAGTCGAAAGGAAAGCTCGCGAGAACTGGTCGAGGGTTTCTGGCAAGCGGCCGCAGTGAGCGTCAGGCGTAAAAACCCTGAGCACCTGCAGCACCAGTTGCCAACTAAAGGAACAAGCTGGGAGAGCCTTAGTCGCGGACTATTTGCAGGTCTGCGGCAGCAATGCTCTCGCCCTGGCTGACCAGCAAGGCGAAGTGCAGGACGTTCTCCAGCTCGCGGGTATTGCCCGGCCAGCGGTGGTTCAGCAAGGCCTGTTCGGCCTCCTCACTGAGCAGTGGCAACGGCAGATCGAGGCGCTCGGCATACACGCCGAGAAAATATTCGGCCAACGGCAAAATATCCCCCAGGCGCTGGCGCAAGGCGGGAAGCATCAACAGTCCGGCCTGCAACAGGGCATACAGCTGGGCGTCAAACTTCCCGGCGCGTACCGCCAGGCCCAGGTCGAGGCTGCTGGCGGCCAGCAACCGCACATCAACAGGCACGCTGTGACGGCTGCCTTCGCGCAGCACTTCGCCGTGCTGCAGTACCTGCAACAAGCGCTGCTGCAGGCTCAGGGGCAAGTCGGCCACCTCGTCCAGATACAGGGTGCCGCCCTGCGCTGAACCCAACCAACCGGCGCGACTGCTGCGCCCGACCAAATGGGTAGCGGTCTGGCCAAACAATTCGGCGGCGCCATGGGCCTTGCTCAGGGCACCGCAGTTAACCGCCACAAACAGCCCGGTGCGCGCGCTTTGCCGATGAATATGGCGGGCCAGCAACTCCTTGCCGGTACCGCTTTCGGCATGAATCAGCAACGGTTGCACACCCTCAGCCAGCACCTCGACCTGCTCGTGTAACTGCCGCGAACGCGGATCAATAAACACCAAAGCCCGAGCCCGAATACTCAGCGGGCTACGGTCACTGTCACTGAAGCTCAGCAAGCCGCTGGGTAAAAAATTCGACATAACCATCTCCAAAGTGACCCCGCATCAGGGCCACGCTTGCCCGTAAGCACGGGCAACTAAAACAATGACTCAGGCGCGGCGGCGCGCCTGTCGTTCGATACGTGCCTGCAAGCGGTACAGCCAGGCAAAGCCCTGCTCCCAGGTCGAGTGCCCCGAGGCCACGTTGATATGGCCAACTCCCGGCAGAATCAGCCACTCGCTGCCCCAGTCCATGGCCAGTTGCGCAGCGCGCTGCGGGGTTGCCGCCGAGTCATTGCTGGAGCCCAGCAGCAAGCTGGCAAAGGGCAAGGCCGCACGGCTGATCGGCGCAAAGTTCTGCAAAGCCGGCGGACAACCCAGCCGCTCGACGTCCGCCGGCGCCACTAACAGCGCGCCTTTGACCTTGCCCAGGTTGATGGCATCGGCCTGCGCCGCCCAGGCCGCGGTGGTGATACAGCCCAGGCTATGGGCAATCAGGATCACCGGTCCTGGCGCGGCGGCAATCGCGCGCTGCAACCCGGCCACCCAGTCCGCGCGCTGCGGCGTCAGCCAATCACGCTGCTCGACCCGCACGGCATTGGGCAACACCCGCTGCCAGTGGGATTGCCAATGCTGCTCGGGGGAGCCCTGCCAACCGGGCACGATCACATACTGCAGCGCTGAATGGGCCATGACTAACCTGCCTTAACTGTCGATGGAGCGCAGTCTAGGCAAACCAACTTAGATCTCAAAAGAATAGATATTTATTTACTTATAACCATAAGCACGAGATTTCTCGTCAAAATGAAAGCTAACCGCATATTCTTTTTAGTTCTAGATATCTAAATAAAAAGTATTTTTAAGTATTAGCGGGCACCCCTAATATCCGCTCCACGCCGCCAGTCACTGCCGGCGTGAGCCAGAGGAGAACAGCATGAGCGCACCACTCAACAGCGTGGACGATCAGGACGAGGCCAGCACCCTGCGCGAGATTGCTCGTGTATTGCAGGGCCTGCGCTTTGGTGCGGTGGAGATCACCGTGCACAACGGCCAGATCGTGCAGATCGAACGCAAAGAAAAGATTCGCCTGCAAGCGGCCAGAAGTCGCCAGGCCTGAAACGAAATAAGCCGGAATACACCGAGTTCTAGCGAGCTATAGCCCAGCAGATCGAACATCGCCCGACTGGACCACCAGAGGGCGTGACATGACCCCGAGCCAACCAAGAAGAGCACGACCATGACCACGCACCTCAACACCGCTCCCCATCTGTATCGCTGTCGCCGTCGAATGTGCCGCTAACCCGCTACGCAAACGCCACAGCAACACCCCCAACAGATGAGCCGTGCCGCCCATGCCGCACGCAGAGGAGATTCACATGTCCATTCGCAAGCTAAGCCTGTCCCTGCTGACCGCCGCCCTGTTCGCCAC
>JAIERD010000141.1 GCA_019747155.1 Pseudomonadaceae bacterium | reverse complement strand
TAACTCGCAAGCACGCAGGGCCTCATAACCGCTGGCATCGGCGTGCCGACCGTTGAACAGGCGATTGATGTCTTGATCGATAAAGCGCTCGCCGCGGCGTATCGCCGGTGGATTACCGAGCAAAAACAACACCCGCGCACGCGGCTGCAATTGCCCGCTGGCGATGCTTTGCAGCAATTTATCCAGCAGCTCTATCGGCGCCGTTTCATTGCCATGAATGCCCGCCGACAGCAACAGATCGAAGCCTTTGTCATCACCGGTTGCCGGGGTAATCTCCAGCGCGCCCTCGGCCAGCCAGTGCAAACGCGCACCGGTTTGAGTCAGCTGGATTTTTTCCGCCGGCTCGCGGCCAGCCAGAGTCAGTTCAAGCAACTTACCGAGAGCGAGCATGGGCGTTCCTTGTGCTTAAACAGTGACTCAGTGATCGTGATTGCAATCCGGGCCGTGCACGTGACCATCGTCATCGTCATCGTCATCGTCATCGGCCTCGACCGGCTCCATCTCCAACTGCAAGCTGACCAAGTTGGTCGCCAGCGGCCGCATCAACAGATTAGCGTATTCGCTGTCGCCTTCTTCAACATCAACGCCGATCAACAATTGGCCATTGCCAGCTTGCTGAATCCAGATTTCCTTGCCTTGCCAGATCACCGCAAAACGCGTGCAGGAAGTTTCCAGCTGGGTGCCATCGGTATCTTCAAGAATCAGTTGCAGGGCATCGCTCATAAAAACTCCAGTGCTAAGTCACAGGTCGCAAGCACGCGGGACAAGCTCGAGACTGAGACTTGCCGGCCGCCGCTTATGCCAGTTGAAAAGGGTAAACCGAGCCTAGTTTAAGGATCTGGGTCAATTGATCCAAGGCCGTGCGGCATTCATTGAGCAATTGCGGGTCGGCCAGATCGGCATCGACCAAGCGATCACGGTAATGCTGGTCGACCCAAGCGTTGAGTGTGGCATACAGCTCGGCCGTCATGACCACGCCCGGATTGACCGCCGCCAACTCGCGCTGATTCAAGGCCACACGCAGGCGCAGACAGGCCGGGCCGCCGCCGTTTTGCATGCTTTGCTTGAGGTCAAACACCTGCACCTCGGCAATCGCGCCGTTGCTGGCGGTGAGCTGTTGCAGATAGCTCCAGACCCGCGAATTATTGCGGCACTCCTCCGGCACGATCAGCAACATGCTGCCATCGGCGCGGGTCAGCAATTGGCTATTAAACAGATAGGACTTAACCGCATCCTCAACAGTGACTTGCTCGCGCGGCACACAGATGGCGTTGAACTGGCCACCCCGGGCGGCAAGTTTGGCCTGCAACTCGGCCATCACCTGATCGCTGTGCAAGAAGGCATCCTGGTGATGGAACATCGCCTCGCCATTGCCGACGGCAATCACATCGTTGTGAAACACGCCCTGATCGATCACCGCCGGGTTCTGCTGGGCGTACACCACGCCCGCCTCGCTCAAGCCGTGCAAGCGCGCGACTGCCTGGCTGGCTTCCAGGGTTTGCCGCGCGGGGTAGCGTTGCGGCGCCGGGAAGCGGCTGTCAAAGGCGCTGCGGCCGAACACGAAAAACTCCACGCCGGCTTCGCCGTAGCTTTGGCAAAAACGCGTGTGGTTGGCCGCGCCCTCATCACCAAACTGGCTGACTGCCGGCAACGCGGCGTGATGGGCAAAGTGCTCGGCGTTATTGAACATCGCTGCCAGCACCCGGCTGGTAGTCGGATGCTCGATAGAGCGATGGAACTTGCAATTGAGGTTGGCGGCGGTGAAATGCACCCGACCATCCTCAGTGTCGGCACTCGGGCTGACGGTGCAGGCATTGGCCGTCCACATGCTGGATGCCGAGCTGCAGGCCGCGAGCAAAGGCATCGCCTCTTTGGCTGCCTTGGCGACCACCTGCGCATCACTGCCGCTGAAACCCAAGCTACGCAGCGAGGCCACATCAGGGCGCTCCTGCGGGGCCAGCACGCCCTGCTGGAAACCCATGTCCAGCAGCGCTTTCATCTTCGCCAGGCCTTGCTTGGCGGCCTCTTTGGGATTGGAGCCCTGCTGGCTGTTGCTCTGCGAAGCCACGTTACCGTAGGACAGGCCACCGTAGTTGTGGGTCGGCCCGACCAAACCATCGAAGTTCATCTCAAAAGAGTTGCTCACAGCGACACTCCCGGCGTCAAGGTTGCAGGCAGGCTTAGGGTTGCAGATTCCAGCGAGGCCACCGGATAGGCGCAGTAATCGGCCGCGTAGTAGGCGCTGGCACGATGATTACCCGAGGCGCCAACACCGCCAAAGGGCGCACTGCTGGCGGCGCCGGTGAGTTGCTTGTTCCAATTGACTATACCGGCGCGGCTCTGCAGCCAGAACTGTTGATAGCGCTCGGCAGAGTCCGACAACAGCCCTGCGGCCAGACCAAACTGAGTGGCATTGGCTTCGGCGATGGCGGCGTCGAAGTCGCTGTAGCGAATGACTTGCAGCAATGGCCCGAAGAACTCTTCATCCGGGCGATTGCTCACGGCGCTGACATCGATAATGCCCGGCGTGAGCAAGGCCGCCGTGGCTTGCGGTTGGGTCATGGTCAGCAACGCCGTCGCGCCCTTGGCCAGCAATTGCTGTTGCGCCGTGAGCAGATGCTCGGCTGCGCCCAGGGAAATCACCGAACCCATAAAAGGCGCCGGAGTCGCATCGAAGGCACCGACCTGAATATTCGACGCCACCGCTACCAGACGCGCCAGCAGGGCATCGCCCCACTCGCCTTGCGGTACCAACAAACGGCGGGCGCAGGTGCAGCGCTGGCCGGCGCTGATAAAGGCCGATTGAATAATGGTGTAAACCGCCGCATCCTGATCGGCGACCTGATCGACCACCAGTGGATTATTGCCGCCCATTTCCAGCGCCAGGATTTTATCCGGGCGGCCGGCAAACTGCTTGTGCAGCAAATTACCGGTGCCGCTGGAGCCGGTGAAAAACAAACCATCGATGCCGGCATCGGCGGCCAGCGCCACGCCGGTTTCCCGCGCGCCCTGCAACAGGTTAAGCACGCCCGCCGGCAAGCCGGCCTCGATCCAGCACTTGACCGTCAGCTCGGCGACTTTCGGAGTCAGCTCGCTCGGTTTGAAAATCACCGCATTGCCGGCCAACAGCGCCGGCACTATATGGCCATTGGGCAAATGGCCGGGGAAGTTGTAGGGGCCAAATACCGCCACCACACCATGGGGTTTGTGCCGCAGCACGGCGCTGGCATCAGCCAGCGGACCGCTCTTCTCGCCGGTGCGCTCGCGATAACTCTGGATCGAAATGGCGACCTTATTAACCATGCTGGTGACTTCAGTGGCCGACTCCCAGAGCGGCTTGCCGGTCTCCTCACCGATGCAGTGGGCCAGTTCATCGGCATGGCTTTTCAGGCTGGCGGCAAAAGCCTCCAGCACGGCAATCCGCTCATCCAACGAACGCTGTGCCCAGGCCGGAAATGCTTCCCGCGCAGCCGCCACCGCAGCCGCCACCTGGGCCGGGGTTGCCGCCCGGCCAGTCCAGAGCACGGCCTGGCTGACCGGATTCAAGGACTCAAAGCTGGCAGCCAAACCGTCCTGCCAGGCACCGGCAATAAAATGCGTGCTCATCAATGCTGCTCCTGCTGCAACGGCGCCCGGGCCGACAGTGGTACGGCGCGCACTTGCGCACCGGCGGTTAACTGCAAACGCTTAGCCGTCAAGGCATCCACCACCAAAGTACCGGCGGCCATGCGCGCTTGGGCGGCGGTGATGCGGCAATCGGCTAACTTGCGGTTATGGATCAGGAAACTAGTGGCCCCATCCCCCGGCGTACCGATCGCCAGAATCAGCGACTGACTGTCGCGCACCGCGCGGATTTTTGCCGTTTCACACTCAATCGCCGGGCCCGCATCGAAAATATCCACATAGCCCTGATAGCTGAAACCTTCGCCCTTGAGCATCGCAAGCGCCGGCTCGGTATCGGGGTGGACGCGACCGATAATGGCCCGGGCTTCTTCCGAGAGAAAGCAGGTGTAGAGCGGAAACTTAGGCATCAACTCGGCGATAAAAGCCTTATTGCCAACGCCAGTGAGGTAGTCGGCGCGCGAGAATTCCATCTTGAAAAAGTGCCGACCCAGGCTCTCCCAAAACGGCGAGCGGCCATTGGCATCCGACATGCCGCGCATCTCGGCAATCACCTTGTCGCCGAACAACTGCGGGAATTCGGCGATAAACAAAAACCGCGCCTTGGACAGTAAACGGCCATTGGTGCCCGTGCGCTGGCCGGCCTGCAAAAACAACGAGCACAGCTCGGAGTTGCCGGTCAGGTCGTTGGCCAGAAACAGGGTGGGAATTTCCCGGTGAATATTCAGCTCTTGCGAGGAACTCACCGACAGCCCCAACCGGTAGTTGTACCAAGGCTCGCGCTTGCCGACCGCGCCGGCGATGGCCGAAATGCCAACCACCTTGCCGTCGTCATCTTCGAGCACAAACAGGTAGTCGGCATCGGCCCGCTCGGCCGTGCCGGCAAAGGCTTTCTCGGCCCAGCCAACCCGGTGCGCCAGGCGCTCCTCGTTAGCCGGCAAGGTGGTAAGACCGGCGCCGGTACTCAGGGCCAATTGCATCAAGGCCGGTAAATCGGCACTGCGTACGGGGCGAACGATCATATTTCCTCCGAAGGGCGGCGCGCTTACAACACGCGACCGCAGCTTGCGACCAGCTGAATTTGCCTGACGCGCAACGCGCGCCTTGTGTACTTAACAGGCCGTTGAAAACCACCTGGATTGCAACTCTTTTAAAAAACCAAGGGGCGCTAACAACAGCCTGTTACACCGCGACCAAACGCACGCTGGCACCTTCGCCAACGCCCAGGGCTTCGGCTACTTGCGCACTCAGGGTCAGCGGCTTGCCCGGCACCCAATCCAACTCGGCCACCACCGCGCGGTAATCTTGCAGCTGACCGTTGGCGACCAGATAACTGCGCCCGCCCTGCTCAGGCTCGCCAATGCGCACCGGCACCACACGGCTCTGGGCGATCGAACGGATACCCGAAGTGCGCGCATGCAGGGTTGGGCCACCGTCAAAAATATCGATGTAGTGCTCGGTCTCGAAACCCTCACGCATCAGGATGTCGAAGGTGATTTGCGCGCGCGGATGCACCTGGCCCATGGCCTCTTGCGCGGCATCCGGCAGCAGCGGCACGTAGATCGGGTAATGCGGCATCAGTTCGGCCAGGAAGGT
>JAIERD010000313.1 GCA_019747155.1 Pseudomonadaceae bacterium | reverse complement strand
GCCGGCGGCGCAGGCAAGCCCAACAGGCCGTGTACCAGTTGGCGAAACTCCGGCTGCTGTTCATAACAATGCTGATACGCCTGCTTGAGCAGCGCCAGTTGGGCGGGGCGCAAACGGCTGCTGGTCAGCGGGTTATCCAGTTCGCTGTTGGCGCCGTTGCTGCTCAGCTGCTCGAACCAACGGGGATTGTTCAGCGCCTCTTTGGCCAGCACGCCCATGGCCGAATGAAAGGTGCGCACGCATTGCCGGGCCTGGTTAGCATCGAAAGGTAATTGCCAGAAGCCCAGCAGTTTGAGCAGCTGCTCGCGCAGTTGCGCGCAGGAGGCATTGGTAAAGGAAATCACCGTCAGCTGCGCCGGCTCGATGCCTAAATGACAGAGCATAAATACCACCCGCAGCAGCAGGGTGGTCGATTTGCCCGAGCCCGCCGCTGCAAACACCCGAGTCAGCGGACTACGCCCGAGGATCATCGCCCACTGCTCATCCGAAGGCGCGCTGATCAGGCCCGCGCTCACCGCCTGGCTGACCCGCAAACGCATCGCGGCAATTTGCGCCTCATCAACCGTCATGAGTGCCGGGCCATAAATGGCTGTGCTGGCGGCTTTAGTGGATTTCGTCCGGGGCTTGGCCGGCTTTTTCGTGCCGCTGGCGCTGGCGCTGGGCGCTTTGCTCTTGGGCAGTGGCGCACCGGCCTTGCTCGGCCGTGACCGGGGCTGGTCGTGCAGCAACGCCGCCTTGCCTTCGGCACGCAAATACTCAGTGGTACGCGGAAAGTAACGCGCCAGCGCCCCGGAAATGAGCAGCTTGTAGCGCCGGGCGGCAGACAACATTCGACGATTCTCCTCCGGGCTATAATATATATCCTTGAATGATAAGTGTTTTTCGCCCTGAACTGGCAGTCAGTCTGACCAGCGCGGCGAGTTTGCTGCCGCTCTGTTTGCCAGCGCCTATGCTAAAAAAAACCATGTACGATTCAAACAACCCAGGGGGGTAGCCAGCGTGAAGTGTGTGTTTACCAATCGTGATTTTTCCCTGTTTGAGTCGAATCAGCGAACCACGCCGCACCAGATTGTGGTTAAAGAAATTATTCGCAACGACGATGAGCGCATCCATTACTACGTCACCGAGCCGCTTTCATTCGACCCGGAAAAATATGATCTGGCCGAACTGGAAGCCTTGATCAAGGCCAAGATCATCGAACACCTTGGGCTCGCCCCAGACGCGGATACTGAGGTGGTCGGCACTTACGAGAACAAGTTTTATGCCCGCGACGGCATCCCCGAAGCCACCATGGCCAAACTCCAAGCCGCCGATAATTTGTTAACCAGTTATGGCTTCGTGGTCACCCTGCCGGAGCTAGAACTACCGGTGTATCGCGTGCAGTTCACCACCCTGAGCCTATTCCAGGTTCAAGACAAATCAGCCCTGTTTATCGACCCTTGGGGCTTGTTTAAGCGCTGATTGGCCGGTGGTAAACATCCCCGCGAGCGCCGAGACGCTCGGTTGTCTTTCGCTATGTACCCGTTAGATGTTGGACGTAAACACGTAGGCTGGATTGAACTGTAGGAGCCAGCTTGCTGGCGATCCAGGTTGCGCAAATGCATCATCAAGCTGCCGCTCCCTACGGCTGCCTGACGGAAATCACTAAAGGCAAAAGCATCGCGAGCAAGCTCGCTCCTACAGGTTTCGCGTTTTGACCGTTAACTACGGTCGCAACACTCAACGGCTACATAGCCTTGTCTTTAGCGCGTAAGCGGCCAGTCGGCCAGTGACCGATAGTGGCCTTTGTGCGACTCGAACAGGCTGAAGTGTTCGGCGCGCAGGTGAAAGCTGGGTGGCAAGTTGGACTCCGGTACCGGCTCGCGATAGTCGCGCAGTAAGGTCAGGTGCGGACGAAATTCTCGCGGTTCGTCGGCAAAGCCCAGCGGCAATAGCGCCTGCTGCAGGGCATAGACCAACTGGCGCAACGCCTGCGGCTCATGCTCTGGGGCGAGCAATAAAATCCCCGAGCGGCGCCAGATATCTAGGCGGTCCAGCGGCACCAGTAAGGGCTCACCCGGCGTGCGCACACTCGCGGCGGCAGCGCAGATAGCCGGGATCTGCGTCACGGCCACAGCGCCAAGAAACATCAGGGTCAGATGAAAATTTTCCGCAGGCACCGGACGCCCGCTGCGCAGCTCAAGCGCTCTGCGCCATTGGGCGATAGCGCGACGTTGCACCGGGGCGCAGGGCAGCGCAAAAAACAACCGCTTGGACGGTTCTGCGGGTTCGCGGGTTTGGTAACTCATGGCTGTACCTGCCGCTTGTAGTGAAGCAAAAAAAGGCGCTGTGCCAGTTATGTGTCGCAGGCCCTGTTTTGTAAGGTGGGCTTTAGCCCACCAGCGCTGGATATGGGGCTTGGTGGGCTGAAGCCCACCCTACGTTTTGCAAAGCATAAGTCCCGTGACCTCAGGTTTGTGACCCAGATAAATGCGGGGGAAAGAATAGTTTTGGCCCTGCAGGATTGTCAGCGTGCTCGCGCTTGCTTCGCGCTGCCCTTTGTTACAAAAGCCGCTCCTACACAAGCCTGGCACCTGCAATAATTTCATCGGCCACCTCCCTGTAGGAGCGGATTTATCCGCGATTGGTCGGTGCAGGCAGCACAAGTATCAAAGCTAATTCTCTATCGCGAATGGTTAGCGCCCTTGCAACACGTAACCGGGACATAGCCAAAAACATCGGCCCGAGCAGCGGGCGGAGCAACACACTGCCTTGGATAACCAGCAAGTCCCTTATGGAAAACCGCGAAGCGTTTTCCACCAGAGAACATCCAGTCTAGGTTTTTCGGGAATTCTGCGCTCGGCTGGAGCCTTATCGGCGCTCGATTTCTGGGGCTGATAAAGGATAATTGAGTGACACCAAGCGGCCATGCCAGGCCGTGGACATACCCTGGGTATAAAGATATGAATCGTCGTAAAAAAATAAAACAGCTATTAAAAGCTCACGCCAAAAAGGCTAGCTCCAAATTGGCGCCGCCAAGTAAGTCTAAATACATTAGTAAGGCTGATCGATTGAAGCTGGCTGATGAATCCGGTCAGGACTCAAGTATTTCTGCTGAGGAATAATCTATCTGGGCTGACGGGTAAGTGCCTGTTGCTGGCCGACCAATACGGCAAAAATCATAAGGGTAAGTTTTGCGGTGCAGTACGGTTGCCGAATGTAAAAAGCCGCTACCTGATGAGGTATCCCCCAGCAGATAGCGGCCAGTCTGTTTAGGCCGGTTAAGGCCTAGTCTCGGTGATCACGCCAGGTCGAAGCGATCGAGGTTCATTACCTTGCTCCAGGCCGCCACGAAGTCATGCACGAACAGCTGCTGTGTATCGCCGCTGGCATAGACTTCCGCCAGCGCGCGCAGTTGGGAGTTCGAGCCGAAGAGCAGATCGACCACGGTGCCGGTCCACTGCAGATTGCCCGTGACCCGATCGCGGCCCTCCAGCACGCCTGCCACACCGGCCGACTTCTGCCACTGGCTGCCCATGTTGAGCAAGTTGACGAAGAAGTCGTTGCTCAGGGTCTCGGCGCGGTTGGTGAAGACCCCATGCGGGGCTTGCCCAACGTTGGCATTCAGGGCGCGCAGGCCGCCGATCAGCACCGTCATTTCGGGTGCGCTGAGGGTCAGCAGATTGGCGCGATCCACCAGTAGTTCGGCCACCGAGCCTTCCAGCCCTTGGCGGACATAGTTGCGAAAGCCATCGGCCAGCGGCTCCAGCGCGGCGAACGAAGCCACATCGGTTTGCGCTTGCGAGGCGTCCATGCGGCCAGGGGTGAACGGCACAGTCACAGCAACACCGGCCTTCTGCGCGGCAGCTTCGACGGCTGCGCCGCCGGCCAGCACGATCAGGTCGGCCAGCGAGACTTGCTTGCCGGCGGATTGGGCGCCGTTGAAGTCCTGCTGAATGGCTTCCAGCGCGTGCAGCACCTTGGCCAGTTCGGCCGGTTGGTTAACCTCCCAGTCTTTCTGCGGGGCGAGGCGAATGCGCGCACCGTTGGCGCCGCCGCGCTTGTCGCTGCCACGGAAGGTAGCGGCGGACGCCCAGGCGGTGGAGACCAGCTGGGTAATGGACAGGCCGCTGGCGAGGATTTTGGCTTTCAGGGCGGCGATGTCCTGGGCATCGATCAGGGCATGGTTTACGGCGGGAATCGGGTCTTGCCAGATCAGCTCCTCTTGCGGCACCAGCGGGCCCAGGTAGCGGGTAATCGGGCCCATGTCGCGGTGGGTAAGTTTGAACCATGCGCGGGCGAAGGCGTCAGCGAACTGCTCCGGATTGGCCAGAAAACGGCGGGAAATTTGCTCGTAGGCCGGGTCGAAGCGCAGGGCCAGGTCGGTGGTCAGCATCGACGGCGTATGGTGTTTGGACGGGTCGTGGGCATCCGGTATGGTACCGGCCCCCTGGCCATTCTTCGGTGTCCACTGATGCGCACCGGCCGGGCTCTTGGTCAGCTCCCAGTCAAAACCGAACAGGTTTTCAAAGAAGTTATTACTCCATTTGGTGGGCGTCGTGGTCCAGGTCACTTCCAGGCCGCTGCCGATAGCGTCGCCAGCCTTGCCGCTGCCAAAGCTACTCTTCCAGCCCAAACCTTGCTCCTCGATACCGGCGGCTTCCGGTTCTGCGCCCACCAGCGCGGCATCACCGGCGCCATGGGTTTTGCCGAAGCTGTGACCGCCGGCGATTAGCGCCACTGTCTCTTCATCGTCCATCGCCATGCGTGCAAACGTTTCGCGAATGTCACGCGCCGAGGCGAGGGGGTCGGGGTTGCCGTTCGGGCCTTCCGGGTTGACGTAAATCAGGCCCATCTGCACGGCAGCCAGCGGGTTTTCCAAGTCACGGTCACCGGAGTAGCGCTGGTCATCCAGCCACTTGTTCTCGGAGCCCCAGTAAACGTCTTCTTCCGGCTCCCAGACGTCCGGGCGACCACCGGCGAAACCGAAGGTTTTGAAGCCCATGGATTCCAGGGCGACGTTGCCGGTGAGGATCATCAGGTCGGCCCAGGAGATTTTCTGTCCGTACTTCTGCTTGATCGGCCACAGCAACCGGCGCGCTTTATCGAGGTTGACGTTATCAGGCCAGCTGTTCAGGGGCGCGAAGCGTTGC
>JAIERD010000150.1 GCA_019747155.1 Pseudomonadaceae bacterium | reverse complement strand
GAAAATGGTTGGCCGTGCATGTGGCTTAGCCGAAGGCCAAGGCGTACGCCCTGGCACTTACTGCGAACCGAAGATGACCACCGTCGGCTCCCAGGACACCACTGGCCCGATGACCCGTGACGAGCTGAAAGACTTGGCTTGCCTGGGCTTCTCCGCCGACCTGGTCATGCAGTCGTTCTGCCACACTGCGGCCTATCCAAAGCCAATCGACGTGACCACCCACCACACCCTGCCGGATTTCATCCGCACCCGTGGCGGCGTATCCCTGCGTCCTGGCGATGGCATCATCCACAGCTGGCTGAACCGTATGCTGCTGCCGGACACCGTCGGCACCGGTGGTGACTCGCACACCCGCTTCCCGATCGGCATCTCCTTCCCGGCCGGTTCTGGCCTGGTGGCTTTCGCCGCTGCCACTGGCGTAATGCCACTGGACATGCCGGAATCGATTCTGGTGCGTTTCAAAGGCACCATGCAGCCTGGCATCACCCTGCGTGACCTGGTCCACTCGATCCCGTACTACGCGATCCAGAAAGGCCTGTTGACCGTAGAGAAGAAGGGCAAAATCAACGCCTTCTCCGGCCGTATCCTTGAAATCGAAGGTCTGACCGAGCTGACCGTTGAACAGGCTTTCGAGCTGTCCGACGCCTCGGCCGAGCGCTCTGCTGCTGGCTGCACCATCAAGCTGCCAGAGAAGGCTATCGCCGAATACCTGCAGTCCAACATCACCCTGCTGCGCTGGATGATCGGCGAAGGCTACGGCGATGCACGGACTCTGGAACGTCGCGCCCAAGCGATGGAAGCCTGGATTGCCGATCAGCAACTGCTGGCTGCCGATGCCGACGCCGAATACGCTGAAATCATCGAAATCGACCTGAACGACATCAAAGAGCCGATTCTCTGCGCGCCAAACGACCCAGACGACGCTCGTCTGTTGTCCAGCGTACAGGGCCAGAAGATCGACGAAGTGTTCATCGGTTCGTGCATGACCAACATCGGTCACTTCCGCGCTGCCGGTAAGTTGCTGGAAAAAGTCGAAGGCACCCTGCCGACTCGCCTGTGGCTGTCGCCGCCGACCAAGATGGATGCCCATCAGCTCACCGAAGAAGGCTACTACGGCATCTTCGGCAAAGCCGGCGCCCGCTTGGAAATGCCCGGCTGCTCGCTGTGCATGGGTAACCAGGCACGGGTTGAACCGAACTCCACAGTAGTGTCGACCTCGACCCGTAACTTCCCGAACCGCTTGGGTGATGGTGCCAACGTGTACCTGTCCTCGGCTGAACTGGCTGCTGTCGCGGCAATCACCGGCAAACTGCCGACGGTTGCCGAGTACATGGTCTACGCGGCCGACATCGACAGCATGGCTGCCGACGTTTACCGCTACCTGAGCTTCGACCAGATCGCCGAGTTCCGTGAAGCTGCAGCGAACGCCACCATCCCGGTCGTTCAAGCTTAAGGTTCTAACGCTGTCGAAAAGCCCTGCCTCGCGGCGGGGCTTTTTTTGCTTTAGCGATTGGCAACTCGACGCTAACTCGATAGCGTAGCGACAGCTTTAGCCTCTCATTCACTCGGGAAAATACCATGCAGAAATTGCTTCTCACCGCCTGCTGCCTACTGAGCCTGACGGGCTGCTCCAGCGAATACATTATTGCCACCACCGATGGCCAACTGATCACCACCGATGGCAAGCCACGTCTGGATGAAGACACCGAGATGTATCGCTTCGAAGACAGCCAAGGCCGCGACCAGCAGATCCAAAAATCGACGGTCAAGCAAATCCTCGAACGCTAAGAGCACCTGCACACACCCAACAGACCCCGCCCCGTGCGGGGTTTTGTGTTTATTCAAACCGTGAAAGCAACGCTGGCATATCGCTTGCAGTGTCTTTGTTAATTCTTACCTGCCAACGGCGGCAGGCACAAAGCAGACAATGGCGTCGCTCAAAGGTCGGGAATCTCCTGGCTGGACAGTGATTTTTTGTGCTTAAACGGAAAACTGCAATGACCGATGCTCACCCGCACAGCCGCACCGACAGTCTCGCCTGGGTTGCCGGCTCCGACGCCCCAGAAAAGAGCGTCATCAATCTTGGTTTTATGGCCCTTACCGACTCGGCCTCGCTGATCGTTGCGGCCACCCAGGGCTTCGCCCAGCCCTATGGCTTAACCCTCAACCTTCAACGCCAATCCTCCTGGGCGACCCTGCGCGACAAGCTGATTAATGGCGAACTGGACGCCGCCCAAGGCCTGTACGGCTTGCTGTATGCCGTGCACTTAGGCATTGGCGGCACCCCGCCGGTGGACATGGCGGTATTGATGGGCCTGGCGCAAAACGGTCAGAGCATCAATTTATCGCAGCCCTTGCAAGCCCGTGGCGTGACCAGCAGCGAGGCACTGCGCGCGCACGTGCATCAAAGCAGTGCAAAGCTGACCTTCGCGCAAACCTTCCCCACCGGCACCCATGCCATGTGGCTCAATTATTGGCTGGCCAGCCAAGGCATTCACCCGCTCGAAGACGTCAACTCAGTCGTGGTGCCGCCGTCACAGATGGTCGCCCACCTGCAAGCGGGGCGCATCGATGGCTTCTGCGCCGGCGAGCCCTGGGGTGCGCAGGCGATTGGCGAACAGCAAGGTTTCACCCTGGCCACCAGCCAGTCGATTTGGCCTGACCACCCGGAGAAAGTCCTCGGTTGCACCCGCGCCTTTGTCGAGGAGTACCCCAATACGGCCCGCGCATTGGTCATGGCGGTACTGGAAGCCAGCCGTTTTATCGACGAGAGCGAGGAGAACAAGCGCAGCAGCGCGCAGCTGATTTGCGGTAGCGAGTATGTTGATGCGCCGCTCAACAGCCTCTTGCCGCGCTTTTTGGGCCAATACGAAGATGGCAATGGGCATGCCTGGCTCGATCAGCAACCGCTGCGCTTCTTCGGCGATGGCGAGGTGAATATGCCCTACCTCTCCGACGGCCTGTGGTTTATGACCCAGTTCCGCCGCTGGGGTTTATTGCGCAGCGATCCCGACTACCTAGCCGTTGCCCAGCAGGTGCAACAACTTGAGTTGTACCAGCAAGCCGCCAGCCATTTGGGCATCAGCATTCCTGCAACAGCCATGCGCAGCTCGACCCTGATTGATGGCAAAATATGGGATGGCAGCGACCCCGCCGGCTACGCCCGCAGCTTTGCACTGCACGCGTTAAGCGATGCCCGCCAAACTCTCGTCGCACGCTAGGGGGACTGTTGTTAATGGAAACTTCGTCAATGGACCCTTCTGTAATGGGCATAGCAGCAAAAATGTTACGCATCTTGCTGATCAACGACACGCCGAAAAAAGTCGGCCGCCTGCGCGCGGCGCTGATCGAAGCCGGCTTTGAGGTGATCGATGAATCGGGCCTGATTATCGACCTGCCGGCGCGGGTCGAAGCGGTGCGCCCGGATGTGATCTTGATCGACAGCGACTCTCCGGGCCGCGACGTGATGGAGCAAGTCTGCCTGGTGACCCGTGATCAGCCACGGCCGATTGTGATGTTTACCGACGAGCAAAACCCCGACGTGATGCGCCAAGCCATCCAATCGGGAGTTAGCGCCTACATTGTTGAAGGGATACAGTCGCAGCGCCTGAAACCGATACTCGACGTGGCCATGGTACGTTTTGAAAGCGACCAAGCCCTGCGCGCCCAGTTGAACGCCCGCGATCAGCAAATGGCCGAGCGCAAACGCGTGGAGCTGGCCAAAGGCATGCTGATGCAGATGAAAAACTGCAACGAAGAAGAGGCCTACACCCTGATGCGCCGCCAGGCCATGAGCCGCCAACAGAAACTGATTCAAGTGGCCGAACAAATCATCGCCATGAACGATTTGCTCGGTCAGTAAACGCCTGCACCCGCTGCTCACCAGTTGTAGGGTGGGCTTCAGCCCACCGCCCAGCGCAAAATTCTTGGTGGGCTGAAGCCCACCCTACCCATCCCCCACATTCAATCCCACCACCTCGACAACCACGCCGCGCCCACGTATCTTCGCGACTGGCCAGTGCACTGGCCAACGTCGCTCGGACGGTTCCGGGCGCTTACGTCTTCGAGGTACGCATGTCCGAACAAGTTTCGCCGCGCCGCTTTGCGCGCATTGATCGTCTCCCCCCTTACGTCTTCAACATCACTGCCGAGCTGAAAATGGCTGCCCGCCGACGTGGCGAGGACATTATCGACTTCAGCATGGGCAACCCCGACGGCCCGACACCGCCGCATATTGTTGAAAAAATGGTACAAGTCGCCCAGCGCGAAGACACCCACGGTTACTCCACCTCGCGCGGTATTCCACGCCTGCGCCGGGCTATTTCGCGCTGGTACAAAGACCGTTACGCGGTGGATATCGACCCCGACAGCGAAGCCATAGTCACCATCGGCTCCAAAGAGGGATTGGCGCACCTGATGTTGGCCACCCTCGACCATGGCGATACGGTGCTGGTGCCCAACCCCAGCTATCCGATCCATATCTATGGCGCGGTGATCGCCGGCGCTCAGGTGCGCTCGGTACCGCTGATTCCCGGCGTGGACTTTTTTGCCGAACTGGAAAAGGCCATCCGCGAAACCATTCCCAAGCCAAAGATGATGATCTTAGGCTTCCCCTCCAACCCCACCGCACAATGCGTGGAGCTGGAGTTCTTCGAGCGGGTGGTGGCGCTGGCCAAGCAGTACAACGTGCTGGTGGTGCATGACCTGGCCTATGCCGACATCGTCTTCGATGGCTGGAAAGCGCCCTCCATCATGCAAGTCGAAGGCGCCAAAGACATCGCCGTGGAGTTCTTCACCCTGTCCAAGAGCTACAACATGGCCGGCTGGCGCATCGGCTTTATGGTCGGCAACCCCGAGCTGGTCAACGCCCTGGCGCGGATCAAGAGCTACCACGACTACGGCACCTTCACCCCGCTGCAAGTGGCGGCAATTGCCGCGCTGGAAGGCGATCAGACCTGCGTGGCGGAAATCGCCGAGCAATATAAGCAGCGCCGCGACGTAATGGTGCGCGGTCTGCACGAAGCCGGCTGGATGGTCGAAAACCCCAAGGCGGCGATGTACATCTGGGCCAAGATCCCCCAGCCCTATGCCCACCTGGGTTCGCTGGAGTTCGCCAAAAAGCTGC
>JAIERD010000416.1 GCA_019747155.1 Pseudomonadaceae bacterium | reverse complement strand
TACTTCTCGCCGATTCGCGACCTGTTGAGCCAACTGCTGGACGGCAGCGCCGATGGTTGGGCGTATTTCTGGATTGGCTTTTTCACCCTTGCAACTTACGGCAATGCCGGCTGGCTGCGCGAACAGGTGTGCATTTACATGTGCCCCTATGCGCGCTTTCAGAGCGTAATGTTCGACAAAGACACCCTGATCGTTTCCTACGATCCGCGCCGTGGCGAGCACCGCGGGCCACGCAAAAAAACCACCGACTACAAGGCCGAAGGCCTCGGTGACTGCATCGACTGCACCATGTGTGTCCAGGTCTGCCCAACCGGCATCGACATTCGCGACGGCCTGCAGATCGAATGCATCGGCTGCGCGGCCTGTATCGACGCCTGCGACAGCATCATGGAGAAAATGGATTATCCCAAGGGGCTGATCAGCTACACCACCGAGCACAACCTCTCTGGTCAGAAAACCCAATTAGTGCGGCCACGGCTGATTGGCTATGCGATCGCACTGCTGGTGATGATGGGCCTCTTCGCCTACGCCGTGAGCATTCGTCCGCTGGTGCAACTGGACGTTATCAAGGACCGGGTACTGTTTCGTGAGAACGAAAATGGTGATATTGAGAACGTCTACACACTGAAAGTCATGAACAAAGACCAGCTCGACCATGTGTTCAAAATAAAAGCCAAGGGCCTGGATGATCTGGAGTTTGCCGGCAAAGATGAAGTCGAAGTGGCCGCCGGCGAGATCCTCTCGATTCCGATTGAGCTGTCGATCGAGCCAGAAAAACTGCCCTCAAGCGCCAACAAAATCAGCTTCAGCGTTCGCGCTGTCGACGCACCGGGCATTAAAAACGACGCTGACAGTCGCTTTATCGGCCCCAGCGTGCGCTAACAGGCCGCTGGAAAACTACTGCGCTCGGCTATGCGGCGTTAAAATCAGCCTCAAAATGCTCATGTACAGCTCGTACACTGCGCTTTTTCGGCTGATTGACCAGCGGAGCTGTTACTTCGTTGCGCCTTGTGACCCACATGGATGTGGGAAATGCAGCTAGCCCGCAGGAGCGGGCGTCGCACTAGCCGTCGCTCGCTAGGTTTTTCAACGGCCTGCTAACCCTATGAACCTTTAAACGCGGACCCCCACATGCAATCGCAAACGCCTATCGAACCTTGGTACAAGCAATTTTGGCCCTGGTTTATTATTTCCTTGTTGGCGTTGTCCGTCGTCTTGGGCTTGTCGCTGCTCACCGTATCGATCATCAAAGGCGATAGCCTGGTGGTCGACAACTACTACGATGCCGGCAAAGGCATCAACACCGCGCTGGACCGCGAGAAACTCGCCAAGCAGTTACAGATGACCGCGCGGGTCAGCTTTAACGACGAAACCGGCACCGCCGAAGTTGAACTGAGCGGCATTAGCCGCCCGCAACAACTGACCTTGAATCTGATCTCGCCGACCCAGCCGGAGAAAGACCGCCGGATTGTCCTGCAGCCGGCCGAAGGCAAATTTTACCGTGGCATGATGCAAGACAGCGTGCAGGGCCGGCGCTTTATCGAACTGCTAGGCCAGGAGGGTGGCAAAGACTGGCGGCTGTTTGAAGAAGAAACCCTAGCCTCCGGCACGCCACTGCAACTGGGTCAATGACTGCGCTTTAGATGGCCACCCCTACTCTTTGCTACCACTGCGGCTTGCCGGTACTCACCGGCAGCCGCTTTCAAACCTTTGTGCTCGGCGAGTTGCGGGCCATGTGCTGCCCCGGTTGCACCGCCGTGGCCGAGGCCATAGTCGCGGCCGGGCTGGAGAGTTACTACCAGCACCGCAGCGAAACCTCAGCCAATCCTGATGCCTTCCCCAAAGAGCTTGCCGATGAACTGGCGCTCTATGATCGCGACGATGTGCAACAGGCGTTTGTCCAGCACGATGGCGAACAAAGCAGCACCTGCCTGCTGATTGAGGGCATCAGCTGCGCCGCCTGTGGCTGGCTAATCGAAAAACACCTGCGCAAGCTCGCCGGCGTCAGCGAGGCCAATCTCAACCTGTCCAACCACCGCCTGTATCTGAGCTGGGACGCCGGGCAATTGCCGTTAAGCCAGCTACTCAAGGCGCTGCGCAGCATCGGCTATGCCGGCCATCCCTATCAGCCCGACCTGGCCGTGGCCCAGCTGGCCGAAGAGAACCGTCGAGCCCTGCGCCAGCTGGGTATGGCCGGTATGCTGTGGATGCAGGTGATGATGGCCAGCATGGCCACGTGGCCGGAGTTCAGCCTCGACCTGAGCCGTGAAATGGATCAAATCCTGCGTTGGGTCAGTCTGTTCTTAACCACGCCAATTGTTTTTTACTGCTGCGGCGACTTCTTCAAAGGCGCGCTGCGCGACCTGCGCACCCGCCACCTGACCATGGATGTGTCGGTGTCCCTGGCGATTGGTGGCGCCTATGTGGCGGGCATCTGGTCAACCATCTTTCAACACGGTGAGTTGTATTTTGATGCGGTGGGCATGTTCGCCCTGTTTTTACTGGCCGGCCGCTACCTCGAACGGCGGGCTCGCGAGCGCACCGCCGCCGCCACTGCGCAACTGGTTAACTTGCTGCCCGCCTCCTGCTTACGGCTGGACGCACAGGGCCAGAGCACGCGAATTTTGCTCAGCGAACTGCAGCTTGGCGAGCAGATTTTGGTGCCACCCGGCGCCTTGCTGGCCGCCGACGGGCTGATCATCAGCGGCCAGTCGAGCCTCGATGAATCGCTGCTCACCGGCGAATACCTGCCGCTGCCGCGTGGCGTTGGCGACCAGGTCAGTGCCGGCACTTTGAATGTCGAAGGGCCGCTCACCGTTCAGGTGCAAGCCCTCGGCAGCGCCACCCGGCTGTCGGCGATAGTGCGTTTGCTGGAGCGCGCCCAGGCAGAGAAACCGCGCCTGGCCCAGCTGGCCGACCGGGTGGCGCAATGGTTCCTGCTGATCGTGCTGGTGACGGCGGCCATAGTCGGCCTGGTCTGGTGGCAACTCGATCCGCAGCGGGCGTTCTGGATTGTGCTGACCCTGCTGGTTGCCACCTGCCCTTGCGCCCTATCACTGGCCACCCCGACAGCGCTGACCGCCGCCACCGGCAGCCTGCATAAACTCGGCCTGTTGCTGACCCGTGGCCATGTGCTGGATGGTTTAAATCAGATCGACACGGTGATTTTCGACAAGACCGGCACCCTTACCGAGGGGCGCCTGACCTTGCGTGAAATCCGCCCCTTGGCCGCAGCGGACGCAGAACACTGTCTGGCCCTGGCCGCCGCATTGGAGAACCGCTCCGAACACCCGATAGCGCGCGCCTTTGGTCAGTCACCACTGGCCGCAACCGAGGTTCGCAGCGAGCCCGGCGTGGGCCTGGAAGGCTGGGTCAATGGCCAACAATTGCGCATCGGCCAGCCGGCGTTTGTCTCCGCCCTCAGTGGTGCGAGCCCGCCCAGCATCGCGGCCGAACAAGGCCAGTGGCTGCTGCTCGGCGATTGCCAAGGTCCGCTGGCCTGGCTGGTGCTCGATGACCGCTTGCGCAGCGATGCCCAGGCCTTGCTCGACGCCTGCCGCGCCCAGGGCTGGCAAACTCTGTTGTTGTCGGGCGACAGCTCACCGATGGTTGCCCAGGTGGCGGCCGAGCTGGGCATCGACGACGCCCGTGGCGGCCTGACCCCGGCCGACAAACTTGCAGTGCTGCAGCAATTGCATGCTCAAGGCCGGCGGGTACTGATGCTCGGCGATGGGGTCAACGACGTGCCGGTGCTGGCGGCGGCCGACATCAGCGTGGCCATGGGTTCGGCCACCGACTTGGCGAAAACCAGTGCCGATGCCGTGCTCTTGTCCAATCGCCTCGACAGTCTTATTCAGGCCTTCGCCCTGGCGCGCCGGACCCGGCGGATTATCAGCGAGAATCTGGCCTGGGCCTGCCTGTACAATGGCCTGGTGCTGCCCTTCGCCGCCCTCGGTTGGGTCACCCCACTATGGGCTGCGCTGGGCATGTCACTGAGTTCCCTACTGGTGGTGCTCAACGCTTTGCGCCTAACCCGCTAGCCAATCAACCACGGAGCTGTGATGGACGCGCTGTACGTAATGATCCCCATCGCCATAGTGATTGTCGCCCTGGCCATTCGCCTGCTGTTTTGGGCGGTTGACAGCGGCCAGTACGACGACATGGACGGCCCGGCCCACAGCATCCTGTTTGACGACGAAGACCCCGCGCACCGCGCCGGCGTGCAAGAAGCCCAAACCCCAAACGACCCGCAGGACCCACCGCGTGCTTGAACTACTGCCCTTATTGATTTCCGCCGTGGTGCTCGGCCTGCTCGGTGGCGGTCATTGTTTGGGGATGTGCGGCGGCTTGATGGGCGCCCTGACCATGGCCATCCCCGCCGAACAACGCGGCCGTCGCCTACAACTGCTGCTGGCCTATAACCTCGGCCGGGTACTCAGCTATGGCTGCGCCGGCCTGCTGCTCGGCCTCGGCGGCTGGGCGCTGGCCAATAGCCCGGCTGCCATGGGCATGCGTATTGCCGCCGGATTGTTGCTGGTGTGCATGGGCCTGTATCTGGGTGGCTGGTGGAGCGGGCTGACCCGCATCGAAGCCTTAGGGCGCGGGCTTTGGCGCTATATTCAGCCGTTTTCCAAACGTCTGCTGCCGGTCAGCAGCCTGCCACGAGCGCTGCTGCTGGGCGCACTCTGGGGCTGGCTGCCATGCGGCCTGGTCTACAGCACCCTGCTCTGGGCGGCGAGCCAAGGCAGCGCCGTCGACAGCGCGCTGCTGATGCTAGCGTTTGGGCTGGGCACCTGGCCGGTGCTGCTGGCCAGCGGCCTGGCGGCGGAGCGGGTGAATCGCTTGTTGCGCAAACGCAACATCCGCATGGCCGGCGGCCTGCTGGTCATCCTCTTTGGTCTGTGGACCCTGCCCGGCCCTCACCAAGCCTGGCTCATGGGCCACGGCGCACATGGCGCGGCGAGCGCCAGCCAGTCCGGTTGATACAGGTCAAGATCACCCACGCCAAGTCTATTTAAACTCCCCGGCATGCCTCCTGAACTGTAACCGCTCCATAAACCCCACCTTCAAATGATCCAAGTACGGTCTGATGCTGTGCTCCCGATTTCTTTCTGGAGC
>JAIERD010000369.1 GCA_019747155.1 Pseudomonadaceae bacterium | reverse complement strand
GACCTGAGCATTGTCGGCTTGTCGGCGGACAGCAAAGGCTCCCTCAGCGCGCAGTTCATCAAACATGGCGCCGATGACTTCTTGCGCAAACCCTTCTGCCCGGAAGAACTGACCTGCCGGGTCACCTCAACCCTGGAGCGGCGCGAAATGCTCAAAGCGCTGCAACGCAGCGCGCAAATCGACAGCCTCACCAACCTCTACAACCGCCGCGCCTTCTACGAGCAAGCCGGGCAATTGCTGCAGGCCGCCGAACGCAGCAAGCGTCCGGTGAGCGTGGCGATGGTTGACCTCGACCTGTTCAAGCGGATTAACGACGACTACGGCCATGCCAGCGGTGACGCCGCCCTGATCGGCTTTGCCAGCTTGCTGCAACAGGCCTTCGGCCAGACCCTGATCGGCCGTCTCGGCGGTGAAGAGTTTGCCCTGCTCAGCCCGCTGCCGGCGCCGCAACTCGGCGCCCAGCTCGACCAATTGCGCGACCAATGCGCCGCCGTAATCTACGCCGCAAACGCCCCAGCGCTGTCGTTTAGCGCCGGCGTCTATCAGGGCCATGGCGAGGAACTCGACACGCTGCTGCATCAGGCCGACCTGCGCCTTTATCAAGCCAAGCGACAAGGCCGCGGGCGCTGCTGCCTGAGCCTGGACGCGCCAGCCGGCGCGCCGGCCATCGGGTAAAATGCGCGCCGCACTCGCCGCCGCGACAAGGGAAAAACCGTGACTCACTCTGACGTAATCATCATCGGTGCCGGCGCCGCCGGCCTTATGTGCGCGCTGACCGCCGCCGCCCGCGGGCGCCAGGTGCTGCTGCTCGACCACGCCAACAAGGCTGGCAAAAAAATCCTGATGTCGGGGGGCGGGCGCTGCAACTTCACCAACCTGTACACGGAACCGGCCAACTTCCTCTCGGCCAACCCGCACTTTTGCAAGTCGGCCCTGGCCCGTTACAGCCAGTGGGACTTCATCGCGCTAGTGAGCAAATACGGCGTGCCTTACCACGAGAAAAAACTCGGCCAGCTGTTTTGCGACAACAAAGCCAGCGACATCCTCGAACTGCTGCTGGCCGAGTGCCGCGACGCCGGCGTGCGCTTGCTGCTGGACACCGAAGTTAAACAGATTGAGCGCGCGCCAACCGCCGACTATCAACTGCAGACCAGTGCCGGTGCCTTCAGCAGCCAGTCGCTGGTGATTGCCACCGGCGGCTTGTCGATTCCAACCCTGGGCGCCAGCGGGTTTGGCTATCAAGTGGCCAAACAGTTCGGCCATCAACTGCTGCCGACCCGCGCCGCCCTGGTGCCTTTCACCATCACCGAGCCGCAGCTTAAAGCGCTGTGTACCGAGCTGTCCGGCACCTCGGTGGAAGACTGCCTGGTCAGCTGCAACGGTATGAGCTTTCGCGAGAACATTTTGTTCACCCACCGTGGTATCAGCGGCCCGGCGATTTTGCAGATCTCCTCCTACTGGCAACCGGGGGATGCGGTGCAGATCAACCTGTTGCCGCATATCGATTTGCACGAATGGCTGCCCGCCCAGCAAACCGAGCGGCCCAACAGCGAGCTGAAAACCCTGCTGGCCGAGCTGTTTACCAAGAAGATGGCCGGACTGTTGGCCGAACAATGGTTCGAGTCCAAGCCGCTCAAGCAATACACCCACGCCGAACTGGCCGCGATTGCCGAGCAGCTGGCCAACTGGCAACTGGTACCCGCCGGCACCGAAGGTTATCGCACCGCCGAAGTGACCCTGGGCGGCGTCGATACCCGCGAGGTGTCCTCGAAAACCATGGAGTCGCTGAAAGCCCCTGGCCTGTATTTTATCGGCGAGGTGCTGGACGTCAGCGGCCAGCTCGGCGGCTTTAATTTCCAGTGGGCCTGGGCTTCGGCTTTTGCGGCGGCGCAGTACGTTTAGCAGGCACTCAGCTCCGTTCTAGCGGCGAATTATTTGTTATAAAGTGCTGTGGCGCCCCGCACTAGCCCGAGCGCATCACGGACTGAAAAACCTCTGGAGCTTAATCATGAAAAAAACCTTCAACGCGCTACTGGCTGTTGTGCTCGGCCTGACCCTCACCGCTTGCGCCAACAGCCCAATGGGTGGCAGCCCCGGTGAAATGCAAATTCGCGCCGGCAAAATTGAACAAATCACCCCAGCCATGATGCAAACCAACCATGACAGCGGCGTCGGCGCGATTCTCGGCGGCGTTGGCGGCTTGGCCCTTGGCAGCCTGATCGGCAAAGGCACCGGCCGTGACGTGGCCATGCTGGCCGGCACCATTGGTGGCGCCTTCGCCGGCAATGCGGTGGAAAAGAAAAAATACGACCAGCCGGTACAAGCCCAGCAAATCATCGTGCGCACCAACAGCGGCGTGCTGACCTCCATCACCCAGCCGATCAATCCGCAACTCAGCACCGGAATGAAGGTATATATCGAAGGTTCGGGCAACGATGCCCGCGTGGTGCCGCAATACTAAGCGCCGTATAGCCGTCGCCTGACTACCGCGCGACCGGCCAAGCCCGCCCTTTCAGACCGCATGAAAGGGCGGGCTTTTTTATGGTTCTACACCCCTTGATTGCAGCGGGTTGTAGTTCTTTAAGGCGCTTTAGCCGCAACCCGCATTAGGTCAATTCTGACTATCAGTACCGGCTCCATAGCAGCAACTATTACTACCCCCGGCAGCCACCCGGCAGCGCAGGCCCTAAACTTTCAGTGAGAGTGATTTGGTTAATCGCTGCCCCTAAAGGGCGGGAGGTGCAACATGCGCGTAGCGAGAAACGTTCAGCTGGGCCTGCAAGAGGCGCACTGCGAGTTCGACATAGTGGCGCACCCACATTCAGTCACCAGCCGTGAGACCGCCCGCGTTGCGGGAATTTCTGCGCAGCGGATGGCCAAGTCGGTGGTGATTGACGACCGCCACGGTCACTACTTACTGGCGGTACTGCCTGCCAGTCGACAACTGGACTTACGCAAAGTCGGCGGCCCCGAACAATGGCGACTGACCAACGAGAGCACCATCGCCGCGCTGTTCAACGACTGCGAACCCGGCGCCGTGCCGGGGTTCGGTGAGCCTTATGGGCTGGAGATGCTGGTCGACCCACAGCTGACCCAACAACCGGAGATCTACCTGGAGTCCGGCGATCACAAGAATCTGGTGCATATGCGCATGGATCAGTTCCACAAATTGGTGCCCCGCGCCGAAGTGTGCGACCTTTGTGAGGATCGTTATTAGCCCGCCACCTAGGCGCGCACCGCCCATCGCCCGCCCAGAAGGCCTCGATAGGCCGCGCGCCGTCCCTCAGGAGAGCAGCATGCAATCACCCAATCACGACCTCACAGCATTATTCGAACAACTCGGGCTGCCCGCCGACACTGCCAGCCAAGAGTCATTTGTCCGTCAATACGGCCCATTGCCTGAGCAAATAGGACTGGCCGAGGCACCGTTTTGGAATGTCGCGCAGGCGGCTCTGCTGCGCGAGCAGATCATTGCGGATGCCGACTGGGCCGCAGTCGTCGACCAGCTCAATCTGTTATTACGCCGCCCACGCTAAACCTGCGGCAAGTGAAAATTGCCAACCACAAAGCGCCGATCTACTGTCAAAACATCCCTTGAGTTCATCCAACCTAGACGCCGAGGTTTGCTTTGACTGCAGCGCGTATTGATTCCCCGGTAACTGACACGCAAACACCGCAGGTTCGCGACTTTCGACAGATTCTGGTTTGGCCACTGCAGCTGTTGCCCGCTAGCAATGCGGCCAGCAGCCGAGTGCCCCACGAGCAGTTGCACAGCAGCCTGTGCGCCGGCGGTTGGCAGCCTTTTGTTAGCGCTTTCAACGGCGCACAAAGCCAGCTTAGCGAGCGCCATTACAAAGAATTCGTCTCGTTTTTACCCCACGCACAACGCTTTTTGTATGGCGAAAGCCGCGCCGAAAGCGGCCCTAGCCTGCACGGTGAGTCGGCCCTGAACGCGTTTCGGCGCAGCGACATTGCCCAGTTGCGGGTCGTCCTGCGTGAAGGTGAACCGGCGCTGCTGCTGCGGGTCGAGCGGGTCGAGCTGTGTCTGCTGGATGATGTTGATGTGGCGCTGTTGCAAGTTGAACTGCACGCCCAGGACCTAAGCCTGGCGACTGCCCACGATCTGCTCTATCGCTTTGGCCGCGCCTACCCAACCGGCTGGGATGAAGACGGCAATGGTGTGCACAACGCCTTGCTGGTCGAGTGGCTGGACAGTCACGGCGCGGTACTGGCCAGCTCCGACGCCGATCAACGCGATAAGTTTCTCGCCTTCGCGGCCCAGCACCGCGCCCCGACCATTTCCTCCCATTGGGCCTTTTTGTTGCAGCCGCTGGTGCTGGAGCCAACCGTGCAAACCGAGGCGCTGCGCTTTCGGCAAATCGAATACCACCGCATGCCGTTGCTGGCTTACTTGGCGCTGGATAACCCGAGAAACCTGAGCCAAGAGCAGTGGATACGCTTGGGGCTGGTCGCCACCCTGCATCCGGACGAGGCCCTGCCGCTGCAAAGCCCCGAAGTTCGCGAGTTCGAGGCGCGCTATTGCTATGACCGTTACTGGAGCGATAGTCCGGCCGGGCCCAATAGCCGCTTCCTCTGCAGTGGACGGGCGCTGCTGTTAGTCGGCGATGCCAATTCCGCCTTCTTTCTGGATGCCGAGCGCGGCATGCTGGCGCAGTTTCGCCATCAGTACCGCTTGCTGTTTATGGTTAATCACTTTCACCGCGCCACCCTGCTGCTCTATTCGCAGTTGCTGGCCGATGCCATGCAGCGTCTGGATGTGCGCTCGCCGGAGTCGATCCGCCGCTTTAAACGGCGGATTCGCGCCAGCTTCGAGGCCTTTCTGCGCTTTACCCACCGTTACTGGTTCCATGAACTGTCGGAAATCCCGCAACTGCAGGCGGTCTACCGGCTGTGCGCTACGCGGCTGGGCAATGACACCCTGTACGCGGAGATCAAGGCCGAGATCCGCGAGATGGTCGACTACCTCGACAGCGATGCCCAGCGCCGCCAGTCCACCACGGTCATGCGCCTCACGGTGGTCACCACCCTGAGCCTGGTTGGCACCGTAGCCACCGGTTTTCTCGGCATGAATATCTTTGCCGATGCCGATG
>JAIERD010000010.1 GCA_019747155.1 Pseudomonadaceae bacterium | reverse complement strand
AAGCGATTGCCGCCTTGGCCAGCGAAATTGGCCGCGCAGTGGGCGTGGTGCAGACGCTGGCCAAAGACAGCGAAAACATCAACGCCATCTTGACCGCCATCCGTGGGATTGCCGAACAAACCAACCTGTTGGCCCTCAACGCCGCCATCGAAGCGGCGCGCGCCGGTGAGCAAGGCCGCGGCTTTGCCGTGGTGGCCGATGAGGTGCGCAACCTGGCGCAAAAAACCCAGCAGGCCACCGAAGAAATCCAGAAGATGATCCAGCAGCTGCAAAGCGGCACCCGCGAAGTGGTCAAGGTCATGGAAGACAGCCAAAGCAAGACCGACGACAGCGTCAGACACGCCGCCGAAGCGGCCAATGCGCTGGAGTCGATCACCCAGGCGGTGTCGGTGATCAACGACATGAACAACCAGATCGCCAGCGCCGCCGAGGAGCAAAGCGCCGTGGCCGAAGACATCAACCGCAACGTCACCAACATCGACCAGGTTGCCAACCAAGTGGCCGCCGGTGCCGGCGAAGCCAGCCGCGCCAGCGCCGAACTGACCAAACTGGCCGAGCAACAACGGCGGCTGATTAACCAGTTCAGGGTTTGATTAGGCGGTTGCCCTCATCACGTCCACCGCAGTGAAAGCGTAACGAGCGACGGCTAGTGCGACGCCCGCTCCTGCGGGCCAGCTGCATTTCCCACATCCCTGTGGGTCACAAGGCACAACGCCGCATAGCCTAGCGCCGGCTTTCAACCCGGCGTCAGGCACTCGGGGGCATCCAGCTTGGGATCATTAATCAGATTGGCCAGCACCCGCTCGCGCAAGGCCGGCTGGGGGCCGGCCAACAGTGCCTGTAACAACTCCGGCGCGGTGTCCGCCGCCAACCAGGCTTGCTGGCCGGCCTCATCGAGCAACAACGGCCGGCGTTGATTAGCTGCCGCCTGAGTCACCAGCGCTACGCTCAGATAGCTATGCCCCTCAACCGGGTAAGCCTCCCAGACCCCGGCGAAATACAGCAGCGGCGCCTCTTGGCTGAGCCAGAACGGTCGTTTGCGCGCAGTGCCGCGCCATTCGTAAAAGCCATTGGCAGGCACCAGGCAGCGGCGCTGTTTAAACGCATCACGAAACATCGGCTGCTCGGCCAGGGTTTCCGCCCGAGCGTGGGCCGGGGTGCGTGACCAGTCCGTCAACCACGGCGGGGTCAGGCCCCAACGCGCTGGTGCCGCTTGGCGCTGCCCGTCTTCATTGCGCAGCATCAATACGGTCGCACCCGGAGCAATATTCCAGTGCGGCTGCTGATCGGCGGGAAATCCAGGCATGGCGGCAAAAGTAGCCGGCCAACGAAACAAGGCAAAACGTCCACACATAAGGGCGGCAAAACTCAAGAGGGCAAAGAATCAGCAGAGCAGCTCGCCGCTAAAATCGGGCGGCGGCTCATAGGCCAGCGGTTGCGCGGCATTGTACCCAGTGATCAGCTGCTGCGCCCGCTCGGCCTGCGTGTCCGCGACCTGCAAACCCAGCAGACCACTGACGGGCAACTCACCCACGGCGCCGAGTAGATGTCGGCCACTAAGGTGCGCTGTTATTCCCTCACTGGCGAGCATTGCCAGCAGCAACTCGGCCTCCAGCAAGTCTGCCGGCTCATAAATGCGCCGCATCAGTCGTCCTCCCGGCGCACCTGTAATGACCAACTCTCGCCGTCGGTCTGCAGAGCAAACTCAATAGGCCGACAACAGACCGGGCAGTCTTCAACGTACTGCTGATCGCCGCCGGACAAATCCAGCAACGCCTGCGCCACTTCGCCGCAGTAAGGGCACTGATAATCTTGGCTTTCGAGCATCGCAGTCTCCATGTGACTTGCAGGTATAATTGCCGGTCTATTTGCAGCCGTTTTATCCGTAGGGCTAACAGGCCGTTGAAAAACTACTGCGCTCGGCTATGCGGCGTTGAAATCAGCCTCAAAATGCTCATGTACTACTCGTACACTGCGCTTTTTCGGCCAATTTCGCCTTGCTTAGCCGTCGCTCGCTACATTTTTCAACGGCCTGCCAATCCGTAGCGCAGTCGCTTCAACAATAAGAGAGCATGATGGGCGAATTCGATGCCATCCGACCGTACAACGACGCCGAAGTCCCAAGCGTACTGGCCCGCCTGTTAGGCGATCAGGCGTTTCTTCATATCCTCACCCACTTTAGCTTCCCACGTCTGGCCGGGTCTTGTGGCTGGCTGCTGCAACCGCTTATCGCCTATGGCCTGCGCCGCAAGTGCCGGGGCATTAGCAGTGTGGCGCAGTTTCAGGATCGCATCGCCCCCTACGTTGACCGCACCATCGAGCGCGCCACCGACGGCGTGACCTACAGCGGTGTGGAGCGCCTACAAAAAGGCAGCGCTTATCTGCTGTTGGCCAATCATCGCGACATCGTCATGGACCCGGCTTTCGTCAACTACGCGGTCTATCACGCCGGCCTACCGACGCCGCGCATCGCGATTGGCGACAATCTGCTGCAAAAGCCTTACGTCAGCGACCTGATGCGCCTGAACAAGAGCTTTATCGTGCACCGCTCGATCACGGGCAGACGCGAGAAGATGGAAGCCTTCCGGCTCTTGTCGGCCTATATCAACCATTCGATTCGCACCGATTGCCGCTCGATCTGGATCGCCCAAGCGGAAGGCCGGGCCAAAGATGGCAACGACCGCACGGATTCGGCGATCCTCAAGATGTTTCATATGAGCCGCAAGGATCAACCATTCGCCGAGGTGATTAGCGGGCTGAACCTGACGCCCGTGTCGATCAGCTACGAGTACGACCCCTGCGATCAAGCCAAGGCCCGCGAGTTGTTTATTCGCGCAAGCACCGGCAGCTACTTCAAGGCCCCAGGCGAGGATGACAGCAGCATTGCCCTGGGCATCACCGGCTATAAAGGCCGGGTGCACATCAACTTTGCCGCACCGATCAGCGCCGAGTTTGCCGACACCAAACTGCTGGCCGCCGAGATGGATCGGCAGATCATCGCCGGCTACCGGCTGTTTCCGGTGCACTACCTGGCCTACGCCCTATGGACCGGGCAAGACCCTGCGCTGCAAGTGCCTAGCGCCGCACAACTGTTCCCAGTCGATGAACTGGCCAAGGCGCAAGCCCAGTGGGACAAACGCCTCACCGCCTGTCCGCGCGAGCAGCAGCCTTACCTGATAGAGCAGTACGCCAACCCGGTGCGTAATCAATACCGGATCAAAGCCGGCTTGCCGCTGTAAAGCCGCCGGTAAAAAAATGGCGACCTATTGGTCGCCATTTTTTTGCGTTTAGATTGCGCTAGACGCCATTACCACTGGCTACTACCCCAAGACAGCAACAAAGCAAACGCCATGCAGCCAAACCCAAACTGATAGAAAAACCTATTGAGCCGCTGGGTAGCGTCATCCTGCGGCGCGGCCATTGCATTAGCGTTACCACCCACGGCCAATGAGCCGACGGCCGCCTGTTCACGCTGACGGGTCGCCAGCAGCAACCAGGCGCCAGCGCAGGCCAAAAACAACGCCAGCAGGTTTAACCAGCGGGCGGGTTGCGCGTTAAACAACGCGTAAAGCGCTTGCAGCGACATCGATTGCCTCCACATCTGAGATAGCAAAATCAGGTTAGAAATAGCCGCTACTGGGCAGAAAGCCGAGCGAAAAAAGCGGTCGCGAAGTCTACCCAAGGCATAACGTGGCGCGCGTGGTTTCCGACGAAACGCAGAGTTTTCATCTTTTTGTCGCAGCACGGTAAAACTTTTGTCCTAGAGTTAACTGCCTGCCTTGGGCGACTAAGCGTCTTGCTCAACGGCCTCTAGATCAGCAGTAAAATTCCACGGAGGATCCACTCATGCTGCATGCGCTACCGCAAGATCGCGACTACCTGATTGACTCACTCGACGAGATCGATGAGCTGGATGAGGTGCTCGACCAACTGTCCTTCAACGTGCAAGACCATCATTGGTTGGTCTATTGCGCCCTTGGCGGCCACGAGCATTACGACCTGCCAGACCTCGACCAAAAGACCGGTTTCAGCATCCCGGAGCTTTTTTCCCAAGCCGCTTAACCCACCAACCCCTGCTATCGAAACCCGCCTTATTGATATTTGAATTGCCCGAATGCAAACGCCCCGAACCAGTCGGGGCGTTTGCATTTTGAGCCAGCGCTAGCGTTTAACATGGCCGAAGCTGTTCGGCCTTTAACGCAGGTGCCACTTACTTGCTGGCGATTTTCTTCAGCTCTTCATCACGCAGTTCACGGCGCAGAATCTTGCCCACGTTAGTGGTTGGCAAGCTGTCGCGGAACTCAATGGCACGCGGCACTTTGTAGCCGGTGACGTTGGCACGCATATGCTCCATCACCTGCTCTTTAGTCAGGCTCTCGCCCGGCTTGACCACTACGAACAGCTTGATCGCCTCGCCGGAACGCTCATCGGGAATACCGATAGCGGCGCACAACATCACACCCGGCAGCGTGGCCAGTACGTCTTCCAACTCATTGGGGTAGACGTTAAAGCCGGAGACCAAAATCATGTCTTTTTTGCGGTCAACGATGCGCATGTAACCGTCTTCCTGAATCACCGCAATGTCGCCGGTCTTCAGCCAGCCATCGGCATCGATCATTTCATCGGTGGCTTCCTGGCGCTGCCAGTAGCCCTTCATCACTTGCGGGCCTTTGACACACAGCTCGCCACGACCACCGAGGGGCAGTTCATTGCCCGCGTCATCGATGACCTTGCACAGGGTCGAAGGCACCGGAATACCGATGGTGCCGATCTGAATATTCTGGAACGGGTTCACCGACACAATCGGGCTGGTCTCGGTCATGCCGTAACCTTCACAGATCGGGCAACCAGTGACGTCTTTCCAACGCTCGGCGGCCGCCAGTTGCAGGGCCATGCCACCAGAGAGGGTCAGCTTCAGGGCGGAGAAATCCAGGGCGCGGAACTCTTCGTTGTTGCACAGGGCCACAAACAGCGTGTTCAAACCCACGAAACCGGTGAACTTAAACTTGGCCAGGTCTTTCATCATGCCCGGCAGGTCGCGCGGGTTGCTGATCAGCACGTTGTGGTTGCCGGTCATCAACATCGCCATGCAATGAAAGGTGAAGG
>JAIERD010000213.1 GCA_019747155.1 Pseudomonadaceae bacterium | reverse complement strand
GATGAAGTATCGATTTTTGTAAAAGCCGGTGACGGCGGCAACGGCTGCATGAGCTTCCGTCGCGAGAAGTTCATTGAGAACGGTGGCCCTAACGGTGGCGACGGTGGCGATGGTGGTTCGGTGTATATGCTCGCCGACGAGAACCTCAATACCCTGGTCGACTACCGCTATACCCGCCGCTTCGATGCTGAGCGTGGCTCCAATGGTGGCAGTGCCGATTGCACGGGCCGCAAGGGTGAAGAGTCGGTGTTGCGGGTGCCGGTCGGCACCACGGTGATCGATGCTGGTACCCAAGAGGTTATTGGTGACCTGACCAAGGCCGGGCAGCGCTTGCTGGTTGCTCATGGTGGTTGGCATGGTCTGGGCAATACCCGGTTCAAATCGAGCACCAACCGTGCGCCGCGCCAGACCTCGCTAGGTAAGCCGGGCGAGTCCCGCGACCTGAAGCTGGAGTTGAAGGTGTTGGCCGATGTGGGCTTGCTCGGCTTGCCGAACGCCGGCAAGAGCACGCTGATTCGCTCGATCTCGGCCGCCAAGCCGAAGGTGGCGGATTATCCGTTCACTACCTTGGTGCCAAACCTTGGCGTGGTCAGTGTCGACCGCTATAAGAGCTTTGTGGTTGCCGATATTCCCGGTTTGATCGAGGGCGCCTCCGATGGCGCTGGCTTGGGGATTCGCTTCCTTAAGCACTTGTCGCGCACGCGTTTGCTGCTGCATCTGGTTGACATGGCGCCGCTGGATCTGACCGATGCGGCCGATTCGGCTGAGACCATCGTCAATGAGCTGACCAAGTTCAGCCCGTCACTGGCGCTGCGTGATCGTTGGTTGGTGTTGAATAAGTCTGACCAGATCATGGAAGAGGATCAGGAAGCGCGGATCAAGGAAATCACCGATCGGCTGGAATGGACCGGCCCGGTCTATGTGATTTCAGCGATTGGTCGCGAAGGCACCGAGAAGCTCTGCCAGGACATCATGCGTTATCTCGAAGAGCGCGCTGTGCGTCTGGCGGAAGAGCCGCAATATGCCAAGGATCTGGCTGAGCTGGACCGTCATATCGAAGATGAGGCGCGTGCTCAGTTGCAAGCGTTGGATGATCAGCGTGCGCTGCGGCGTACCGGCGTCAAGCCGGTGGGTGCCGAGGAAGATGACAGCTTCTGGGATGAAGAGGATGACGAGGACGGGCCAGAGATTATCTACGTCCGCGATTGATTGCCTCCACAACGCCGCTAATCAGCGGCGTTGTGCTAACTAACTGTTGGGCGTCGCCGCGCAGTGCGTCGCCCTTTGAGCAAGGTTGGATAAACATGCGGGACAAGGTGACGGGTGCGCGGCGCTGGGTGGTGAAGATTGGCAGTGCGCTGCTGACGGCCGATGGTCGTGGGCTGGATCGGGCGGCCATGGCGGTTTGGGTTGAGCAAATGGTCGCGTTGCGCGCTGCTGGCGTGGAGCTGGTGCTGGTCTCGTCCGGTGCGGTGGCGGCGGGCATGAGTCGGCTGGGCTGGACGGTGCGGCCGAGTGCCATCCATGAGTTGCAGGCGGCTGCGGCGGTGGGGCAAATGGGCTTGGTGCAGGCTTGGGAGTCGAGTTTTGCCGAGCATGGCACCCATGCCGCACAAATTTTGCTGACCCATGATGACCTGTCGGATCGCAAGCGTTACCTGAACGCCCGCAGCACCTTGCGTACCCTGGTTGAGTTGGGCGCAATCCCGGTGATTAACGAAAACGATACGGTGGTCACCGACGAGATTCGCTTTGGCGACAACGACACCTTGGCGGCGTTGGTGGCCAATTTGGTCGAGGCCGACTTGCTGGTCATTCTCACTGACCGCGATGGCATGTTTGATGCTGATCCGCGGCACAATCCAGATGCGCGGCTGATCAGTGAGGCGCGTGCCGATGATCCGGCGCTGGATGCGGTGGCGGGCGGCGTCGGTGGCGCGCTAGGTCGTGGCGGCATGCAGACCAAGTTGCGCGCGGCGCGGCTGGCGGCGCGTTCTGGGGCGCATACGGTGATTGTTGGTGGGATGATCGAGCGGGTGCTGGATCGGCTCAAGGCGGGCGAGAATCTCGGCACCTTGTTGACGCCGGAGCGCGGTCTGCTGGCGGCGCGTAAGCAGTGGCTGGCTGGGCATTTACAGACGCGCGGCAGTTTGACCCTGGATGCGGGTGCGGTAAGCGCCTTGCTGCAGGGGCATAAGAGTCTGCTGCCGGTAGGTGTGACGGCGATTGTGGGCAATTTTCGGCGTGGCGAGATGGTGGTCTGTCTGGCGCCCGATGGTCGCGAAGTGGCGCGGGGCTTGGTGAATTACAGTGCGCTTGAGGCACAAAAAATTATTGGTCAGGGTTCGGATGCTATCGAGGCCTTGCTGGGCTATGTCGACGAGTCGGAACTGGTCCATCGCGACAATCTAATTTTGGTCTGAGTTCTGGAGGCTGCTGATGCGTGTTGCAAATGGCTTGCTGGGTCTGTTGCTGGCGTTACCGTTGAGTTGGTCGCTGCCGCTGAGCGCCGAAGAAATTGGTGAGGTCTCCACTGTGTTCAAGTGGGTCGGGCCGAATGACAAGATAGTTGTCGAGGCCTTTGATGATCCGAAGGTGGCGGGGGTGACCTGTTACCTGTCGCGGGCCAAAACCGGCGGAATCAAAGGCGGTGTCGGCTTGGCTGAGGATCGTGCTGAGGCCTCCCTGGCGTGCCGGCAGGTCGGGCCTATTGAGTTCAAGGCTGAGCTGAAAGAGGGTGAGGAGGTCTTTAAGGAGCGCACCTCGCTGGTGTTCAAAAGCATGCAGGTGGTGCGCTTCTTCGATCGCAAGCGCAATACCCTGGTTTATCTGGTGTACAGCGACCGGATCATCGAGGGCAGTCCGCAGAATTCGGTAACTGCAATCCCGATTCTGCCTTGGCAGAAGTGATATTGCGTTAGGCGCTGCTGTCTGGATAAACCGCCGCTGTGCTTTTGCGCTCGGCGGTTTTTTTATTGTTAGGCAAGCTGCGTGCGGGTTTTGGTGTGTGACTGTGCTTTTTGTGAGGCAATAAAAAACCGGCCGAAGCCGGTTTTTAAGCGTTCGCAGTTTTAGGCTGCGATGCTGAGTGCCTTAACGTGTGCGTTCAGGCGGCTCTTGTGACGTGCTGCTTTGTTCTTGTGGATGATGCCTTTGTCGGCCATGCGGTCGATTACAGGCACAGCCAGAGTGTAAGCGGCTTTAGCTTTTTCCAGGTCTTTGGCAGCAACGGCCTTAACCACGTTCTTGATGTAGGTACGAACCATCGAGCGCTGACTGGCGTTATGGCTATTACGCTTCAGGGCCTGTTTGGCGCGTTTTTTGGCAGAAGGTGAATTGGCCACCGACAAGCTCCTCGATAAAATTGGGATTACAAACAAATAAGGCCGCGAATAATGCCGGCGCCTTGCGCTGTTGTCAAGGGTGATTAGCCTAGCAAGCTTAGTCGCTGAATGCGTGCCCGGTGTTGGGCGGATGATTTATTTAGCGCAGAGCCCTACACTCGGCGGCTTTGCTGGCAGGCTGTGGCCTGCACGGTAGAATTTTGGCAGGTGTTGCCCCGTGCTTATCTTCAAAAAACAGAAGCCCATGCTATGAATTTACTCAAGTCGCTGGCCGCGGTTAGCTCAATGACCATGCTGTCGCGGGTGCTTGGCTTTGTGCGCGATACCCTGGTGGCGCGGATTTTCGGTGCCGGGATGGCCACTGATGCCTTTTTTGTCGCCTTTAAATTGCCTAATTTACTCCGTCGGATCTTTGCAGAGGGCGCCTTTTCACAGGCCTTTGTGCCGATTTTGGCCGAATACAAAACCCAGCAAGGCGAGGAGGCGGCGCGCACCTTTATCTCCTATATCAGCGGCCTGCTGACCTTGGTGTTGGCGCTGGTGACCCTGCTCGGCATGCTGGCCGCGCCCTGGGTGATCTGGCTGACGGCGCCGGGCTTTGTCGATAGTGTCGAGAAATACGCGCTGACCACCTCGCTATTGCGGGTGACCTTTCCCTACATCTTGTTGATTTCCCTGGCTTCGCTGGCCGGGGCGATTCTCAACACCTGGAACCGCTTCTCGGTGCCGGCTTTTGTGCCGACCCTGCTCAATCTGAGCATGATCGTCTTTGCCTTGTTTCTGACCCCGTATTTTGATCCGCCGATCATGGCGCTGGCCTGGGCGGTGCTGGTTGGCGGCTTGCTGCAGTTGCTCTATCAGCTACCTCATCTGAAAAAAATCGGCATGCTGGTGTTGCCGCGCCTGAATCTGCGCGACGCCGGCGTTTGGCGCGTGCTGCGGCAGATGGGGCCGGCGATTGTGGGGGTCTCGGCCAGTCAGTTTTCGCTGATCATCAACACCATCTTCGCCTCGTTTCTGGCGGCGGGTTCGGTGTCGTGGATGTATTACGCCGATCGTTTGATGGAGTTACCCTCCGGCGTGCTGGGGGTGGCGCTGGGGACGATTTTATTGCCGGTGTTGTCTAAATCCTTCGCGGGCAAGGACCCTGCAGAGTTTTCCCGGGTGCTGGATTGGGGGCTGCGCCTGTGCCTGTTACTGGTGCTGCCCTGCGCGTTGGCGTTGGCGATTTTGGCCGAGCCGTTGACGGTGGCGCTGTTTCAGTACGGCAAATTTACCGCCCATGATGCGCAGATGACCCAGCTGGCGCTGATCGCCTATGCGTTCGGCCTGACCGGCATTTTGCTGATCAAGGTGCTGGCGCCGGGCTTTTACGCCCAGCGCAACATCCGCACCCCGGTGCGCATCGCGCTGCTGAGTATTGCCGTCACGCAACTTTTCAACCTGCTGTTTTTCTATATTTTCCCTGAGGGCACCAAGCACGCCGGTTTGGCGCTGGCGATTGGCCTTGGTGCCTGCCTGAATGCGAGCTTGCTGTTTTGGCAGTCACGTAAGCAGGCGATGTACACGCCATTGGTGGGCTGGGGCGGGTTTTTGTTTAAGTTGCTGGCGGCGGTGTTGGCGATGGCGGCCGTATTGCTGGGGCTGATGCATTACATGCCGGCGTGGTCGAATGGCGGCATGCATGAGCGTCTGCTGCGGCTAATGCTGTTGGTGGCGAGTGGGGCGCTGAGTTATTTCGCTGTGTTGGCGTTGCTGGGG
>JAIERD010000531.1 GCA_019747155.1 Pseudomonadaceae bacterium | reverse complement strand
ATCGACCATAAAGCGGCCCTTGCACAGGGTCGGATAACCGGCCGGCTCGCCCGCCGCATAACGGTCGATCAATACGCCATTGAGGCGCGAGCTCAAGCCCTCGGCATCTTCACTCCAGCGCACCGCACTGGCCGGCGAGCAGACGCCACAGAGATTCGGCGACTCGCCGGTGAGGTACGACGACAGGTGGCAGCGACCCTCGGCCATGATGCACAGGCTGCCAAAGGCGAACACCTCGATCGGCACCGGGCTTTTGCTCGCCAGTTGCTTGACCTGGGCCAGCGACAGCACCCGCGGCAACACCGCGCGACGAATGCCGTAGCGCTCATGGTAAAAACTCAAGGCCGCCACATTGGTCGCCGAGCCTTGCACCGACAGGTGCAGATTCAGCTGCGGATGGCGTCGGCTGGCGTAGGCCAGCACGCCAGGGTCGGCGGCGATCAGCGCATCCACCCCCAGCTCGGCGGCGTGATCGACCGCCCGTTGCCAGCGCGCCCAACCGTCGGCGCGGGCATAGGTATTGACCGCGATATACAGCTGCCGGCCCTGCTGACGAATCAGCTCAAGACCGCTTTGCAGCTGTTTTTCATCCAGATTAAGCCCGGCAAAATGCCGAGCATTGGTGTCATCGCGAAAGCCCACATAGACCGCATCGGCGCCTTGGCGCACGGCCGCTTTCAACGCGGGCAAACTGCCCGCCGGACAAACCAATTGCATGCTGAACTCCTAATGGCGGGCGGCGGCGACAATGCCCGCGCCGAGCCTGAACCTATCTGCCGGCACTCTAGGCCTGGGCCTAACCGGCAACCTTGACCAAGATCAACGTGACCAGAACCTGCGCTGCGACCGTTGGGCGCAGCGCCAGACTCAGCACGCGGCGAGTGCGGGGCTGTTCGTTTAGCAGGTAGTTTTCCAACGGCCTGTTAGTGCAACAACTCGGCAAAACTCAGGTAAGTCACGGACTCGCCGGCCTGCACCGTCTGGCCGATCTCGATCACCGCCAGGCCATCACTCCAGCACGCCGAGCTGAGCATCGCCGAACCTTGCTGCGGGTGCAGTTGCACGCTTAATTGCCCGCTGCCATCGGCCACCAACCGGGCGCGCAGGTATTGCCGGCGCGGCCGTGGGCTGAGCCAGGCAAAGCCGGCCGTGAGTTGCAGCGGCTGCGGCATGACCTCACGCCGACCTTGAGCGCGCAGTAAAAAAGGCCGCGCGACTATCAACGCGGTAATCAAGGCCGCCGCCGGGTTGCCCGGCAAGCCCAGCCAGGGTTTGCCGCCCACCTCACCAAAGGCCAGCGGCTTACCCGGCTGAATCGCCAAGCGCCACAGGTGCAATTGGCCGAGTTCGCGAATCGCCTGCTTGAGGTGATCCTCCTCACCGACCGAGACGCCGCCCGAGGTCAGCAGCATGTCCCATTCGGAGGCGGCCAAGCTCAGGGCATCGCGGCTGGCGGACAGGTCATCGGCCATCACCTCGTAGTCGTGCACCTCCATGCCAAGGCTGCGCAGCACCGCGCCCAAGCTGAAGCGGTTGGCGTTATAGATTTGCCCGGGTTCAAGCGTTTGCCCAGGCTCGCGCAGCTCGTCACCGCTGCTCAGCAAACCGACCCGCAGACGCCGATAGACCGGTACCTGGGCCAGGCCGATGCTGGCCAGTAAACCGATTTCTTGCGGGCGCAGGCGTTGGCCGGCGGTAAGCAACAAGGCACCACTGCGCAGCTCTTCACCCTGCTTGCGAACATGGGCGCCCGGCTTTACCGCCGGCAGCCAAACGCCAGTACCTTCGGCGCGACAATCTTCTTGCGCCACCACACTGTCGGCGCCCGGCGGCAAGGGCGCGCCGGTGAAGATGCGCACGGCATGGCCGGCCAGTAGGCGGGATTGCCCACTGTCGCCGGCGGCAATCCGCCCGGCCAGCGGCAAGTAACCACCCTCAATCGGCAGGTCCGCCGCGCACAAGGCGTAACCATCCATGGCGCTGTTGTCCCAGGCCGGCACATCGCTCGGCGCCAGCACCTCTTGGGCCAGTACCCGTCCGAGGGCCTCAGCCAGCGGCACCCGTTCAATCTTGGGCGGGGCCAGGGCGCGGCTGAGCAAATGTTCGATGACCTGATCGACCGGGTGCAAATCGTGCCCATCGCAACCGCAGCCGCTCATGCGCGTGACCCACAGGCGACCAACGGACGCTCAGGCAAGGCCTTCAGGTGCGGGACGAAATTACACGGCCGGGTGCGGCTATCCAGTTGCTCGCCGAGAATCTTTTGCCAGCCGGTACGACAGGCATTCGGCGAGCCCGGCAAACAGCAAATCAGGGTGCTGTTGGCAAAGCCGGCCAGCGCCCGCGATTGCAAACTGGAGGTGCCGATTTCCAGCACCGAGACCTGGCGGAACAGCTCGCCAAAACCCTCGACATGCTTATCCAGCAAGGGCACCACCGCTTGCGGGGTGTTGTCGCGGGCGGTGAAACCGGTACCGCCCGTGATCAACACCACCTGCACCAGCGGGTCGATGATCCACTGCGAAAGCTGGGCGCGGATTCGGTAAATATCGTCGATGACGATGGCCCGCGCAGCCAGCGCATGCCCGGCCTCTTCCAAGTGGCTGATCAGCGTTTGGCCGGAGCTGTCGGTATCCAGATTGCGGGTATCGCTGACCGTGAGCACTGCGATGCGTAACGCCTGAAAGCTCGTCTGGGCAAGGTGAGACATGGGCGAATCCTCTGCTTGAAAATTCTCCACAGCCTGCACGCAAGAGCCAGCCCGCACCTATTCCCCGATAGAGGTATCCGGTGAGATACAAAGGTTTAATGCCTATTTCAGGCCGCCCACAAATAACCAGCACTGGCGAGCCGCAAGTCGCAAGTCGCAAGTAGGTCGGACTCAGGAGCGCAGCGAACAGTCCGGCAGTGCGCAGATAGCCATGCCATAGAGCCTAGAATTCATAAGACTCAGGAGCGGTTATCTGTTGGGTGCAAAACGTAGGGTGGGCTTTAGCCCACCAAACCCTTATCCAGCATTGGTGGGCTAAAGCCCACCCTACAAAACAAGGCCTGCAACATATAACCGAGACATGGCCAAAAACCACCTGCCGCACCAGCCAACTCAGTAAAACGACACCGCATGACCGGCGCGATCGAAGGCCAGGAAGTTGCTGACGCTGCCGCTTTCGATGGCGCCGACCATCATCTTCAAGGGTTGCTCGGCCTCATCGCCGCTCGGGGCAATGCCGCCGCGCCCCGATAAACCGGCGGCAAACACCAAGTCCCAGGCGATGCCGGTGCGCTCGGATTCGGCCAGCAAGGCAGCAAAGTCGGCCAGCTCGCTCGGCAGCTTGTCCACGCACAACACCGGGCGCAGCGAACCACCCTGCTGCTCGGCATGCCGCTGCACTTCGGCCTCGGTGGCGTCGGCGGGCAACTCGGCGGCCACAAACACCATCAACAAACGCTGCGGCTCGGCTTGGCCGGCGGCAGCCGTCAGCAGGTCGGCAAACTCGGTAATATTCATCGCGGCGCCTCATAGAATTGAGCAAAGTCATTGCATGTACTCTAACGCCCGCTGCGAACTTGCCCCATATCTCTTAAGGCATAGGCTGGAGCAGAGAAGCCTGCAGGCTAGCCTCACCTAAGCAGCGTAGACTCGGCCCCAACCCATTTCAGTAGCGACTCACGAGGCAATCCATGGCCCACAGCCACGACCAGCATCAGCACGCGCCGCAGCGCTTCGATCGCGCCTTTGCGCTGGGTATCGGGCTCAATCTGGCCTATGTGCTGATCGAGGCGTTTTACGGCTGGCAGGTCAACTCCCTGGCGCTGCTGGCCGATGCTGGCCACAACCTCGGTGATGTCGGTGGCCTGGTGCTGGCCTGGGCCGCCATCGCTGCCGCACGGCTGCGCAGCAATGACCGCCACACCTACGGCTGGCGCCGCGCCTCAATACTGGCCAGTTTCGCCAATGCCTTGCTGCTGCTAGTGGCCATGGGCTCGCTGGGTTGGGAGTCGCTACAGCGGTTGCAACAACCCGAGCCCATCGCCGGCGTTACGGTGATGCTGGTGGCCGGCATTGGCGTGCTGGTGAACGCCTTTACGGCCTGGCTGTTTGTCAGCGGCAGCAAGAACGACCTCAACCTGCGCGGCGCGTTTTTGCACATGGCCGCCGATGCGCTGGTGTCGATTGGCGTGGTGTTGGCCGGGGCGCTCTATCTGTGGCAAGGCTGGCTGTGGCTTGACCCGGTGGTGAGCCTGATTATTGCGGCGGTGATAGTGATTGGCACCTGGTCGCTGTTTCGCCAATCGCTGCATTTGCTGTTTGACGGCGTGCCCGAGCAGATTGACCTCGCCGCTGTGCGCCAGTACTTGCAGGGTTTGCCGGGAGTTAAAGATGTGCACGACCTGCATGTCTGGGCCATGAGCACCAATGAGGTAGCGCTCACCGCGCACATCCTGATCGAGCCCTTGCCCACCGATGATCGCTTGCTGCAAGAGGTGACGCAGGAGTTGCACGAGCACTTCGCCATCGCCCACAGCACCCTGCAATTTGAGCGTGACGACGGTTGCCAACTCAGCTGCAGTGGCGCGGCGAAAGCCTAAAAAGGTTTAAAGGGTTTGTTCGAGCAAACTGGCAAACAATTTAAGGCTGGCTTCGTTGCGTTTGTAGTAGGTCCAGGGGCCGATCCGTTGTGAACTAACCAACTGCGCTCGCTGCAGCGCGGTCAGATACAGCGAGACGGTCGACTGCGACAGCCCAACCTTCTCTTGAATAATGCTCACACACACGCCGATCTCTTCCGGGTCGGCCTCTTGGCTGGGGAAGTGCTTACGCGGGTCTTTCAGCCAATTCATAATCTGCAAGCGGGTCGGATTGGCCAGCGCTTTTAAGGCTTCATTCAGATCAAAGTTCATTGTAACGGCTCAAATGATTGATTCTAGATATCAAGATATGCCGATCCAGCTCACACTGCCAGCCTAAGCCGGCACAGCCCAACGCCGCGCACGCCCTAAAGGATCGCACGCAACGCCAGGCGGCCACGCTAACTCGGGATTAAGCCTCGATGGTCTGCGGCTGATAGCACGGATAATCGCTGTAGCCC
>JAIERD010000419.1 GCA_019747155.1 Pseudomonadaceae bacterium | reverse complement strand
GCTGCTGTTGTCCCCGTCGCTGGCTTTGGCCACGGAAAAGACCCCGACCCAGTTCGATACGGTGACGGTGACTGCCACCCGTAACGAGCAAACCCTGGCCGAGGTACCGAGCACGGTGTCGGTGATTACCGAGCGCGACATCGACCAGCAGAACGTCATGGACATCCAGCAACTGGTGCGTTACGAGCCGGGCGTCTCGGTCGGCGGCACTGGCAGCCGCTTCGGCTTGTCCGGCTTCACCATCCGTGGCCTGGGTGGCAACCGGGTGCTGACCCAGGTGGACGGCGTGAGCATGCCCAACGCCTTCGCCTTCGGCCAGTTCCTCGGCGCACAGCGCAACTATGTCGACCTCGATGCGATGAAAAGTGTGGAAATCATCCGTGGCCCGGCCTCCTCGCTGTACGGCAGCGATGCGATCGGTGGCGCGGTGAGCTTCCTGACCAAGGACGCCGCCGACTATCTGGAGGCCGGCGATGACCTGTTCGCCCGCCTGAAAACCGGCTACGACGGCAGCGACGACACCTGGCTGAAGAGCGCCACCGTAGCCGGCCGCCAGGGTGAGTTCGACGGCCTAGTCAACATTGGCCAACGCACTGGCCAGGCGCTGAACAGCGACGGCAACGTCGGTGGTATCGGCGTCAACCGCACCGAGGCCAACCCGCTCGATTACACCACCAACAACCTGCTGGCCAAAGTCGGCTGGGACTACGCCGAAGGCCAGCGCCTGCAGCTCACCTACGACCACTATCAGGACCAGACCAAGACGGATGTGCTCAGCGAATACAGCAAAACTGCGGCCATTCGCAGCTCGGACGCCAAGGACAACGTCGACCGCGACCGCTTCACCCTCGATCACAGCATGCAGATCGACAACCTGCTGGCAGACCAGCTGAAATGGCAACTCACCCACCAGGACAGCGAAACCCGCCAGCAGACCTATCAGGACCGCGTAGTGGCAAACAAAGCGCGCTACCGTACGCGCGACTCGCACTACAACGAGAAGCTCTGGGCCGGCAACCTGCAGCTGGACAAGCACATCGTCTCCGGCGAGGTTGAACAACAACTGACCTACGGCATCGACATCAAACGCCTGGAAAACACCAACCTGCGCGAAGGCGGTGAAACCCTGCTGAGCAGCGGCGTCACCACCCCGGTTAAACCGACCAGCGACTTCCCCGACCCGACCACTTGGAACTACGCCGCCTTTGCCCAGGACAGCATCGAGCTGGGCAACTGGACCCTGCTGCCGGGCCTGCGCTATGACCACTATGAGATGACCCCGCACGTCACCCAGAATTACCTGAACAGCGCGGCGACCAACCCCAATCCGCCAACCTACACAGACTCCGCCTGGTCGCCCAAGTTTGGCGCCACCTACCAGCTGAACGAGGCCATCAGCCTCTACGGCCAATACGCGGCGGGCTTTCGCGCCCCCCAGGCGGTGGAAATCTTCGGCGAGTTCATCAACCCCGGCATGTACCGAACCCTGGCCAACCCGGACCTGAAGTCCGAAACCAGCAACAGTTTCGAAGTGGGCGTACGCGGTCAAAGCGACTACGGCAGCCTCGGCGTGGCGCTGTTCTACAACCGCTACAAAGACTTTATCGAGCAACAAAACCGCACCTCCAGCGAGCCGCTCAGCTATCCCTTTGGCGACTTCCAGTACGTCAACCTGAACAAGGTGACCATCCGTGGCGCGGAAACTAAAGGCGAGCTGTTCCTCAACCAATTCGGCCTGCCCAACGGCAGCCACCTGACGGGTTCGGTGGCCTATGCCCATGGCGAAGACGACGAAACCGGTCAGCCGATCAACAGCATCGACCCACTCAAAGGCGTGTTCGGCATCGGCTACAGCCAACCCAATGGCCAGTTCGGCAGCGAGCTGACCTGGACTCTGGTGGCCAACAAAGACCGCATCGACCGCAGCGCCACGCCCGACAAGTTCGCCACTCCGGGCTACGGTATTCTCGACCTCAGCGGCTGGTGGCAGATGACCGAACAGGTCAAGGTCAACGCCGGCCTGTACAACCTCACCGACAAAAAGTACTGGCAGTGGACCGGCAACGACCTCGGCACCCTGAGCGAAACCAGCCCAAGCCTCGATCGCTTCAGCCAACCCGGCCGCTATGCCGCCGCCAACCTGGTCTGGGAAATCTAAGCAGCGCTATCGCTCAGGCCCTATGACCGGGATAATCCCCGGCTCATAGGAGACACCGATGAAATTTCTCTGCGCCCCGCAGCAACTGATCGAAGGTCAGAGCCGGGGCTTTTTACTGGATGATGTGAAACTCTTTGCGGTGCGCCGTGATGGTCAGGTGTATGCCTACCAAAACCGCTGCCCGCATCGCGGCGTGCCGCTGGAATGGCAACCGGACCAGTTTCTCGACCACAGCAACAGCCTGATCCAGTGCGCCACCCACGGCGCGCTGTTTCTGATCGAGTCTGGTGAATGCGTGGCCGGGCCTTGCGCCGGGCAATCGCTAAAAGCCCTTGCTTGCCACGAGGATGCCGAGGGGGTTTGGCTCAAGGTGTAACGGCTACTAAATGACGGGCTGCCGCTAACGCGGCGAGGCCGCCCTACAGCTGCACCTCCAACCGGCGCACCAGCCGAATTTCTTGCGGGCTGATCTCGACGCCATAGGCCAACACTTCCACACCCGCCGTCAGCGCCTCGCGCAAGCCCTGGGCGTAAGCCGGATCGATCTCCATCGCCGGGCGCACCGCCTCGATACCGGACAAGTTCACGCAATACAGCTGCACCGCGCGCACGCCGTTGCGCGCCAGCGTCGCCAGCTCGCGCAGGTGTTTGGCGCCGCGCTCCGTGCGCGCATCCGGGAAGGCCGCGACTGTCGAATCGGTAAAGCCCAGGGTGACGCTTTTCACCTCGACAAAGGCCGGGCCGCTTGGGTAGTCGAGTCGAAAATCGATCCGGCTGCGCTCCTCGCCATAAGGCACTTCACGGCGCAGCCCAGTGAAGCCATTCAGTTCGGTAATCACCCCGGCCCGCAGCGCCTCTTCGACCAAGCCATTGGCCCGTCCGGTATTCACGCAGGCCAGGCGCCCTTGCGGGGTTTCGCTTAGTTCCCAGGTGCCGGGCAGTTTGCGCTTGGGATCATTGCTGCGACTGAACCAGACCGCCCCGCCCTCCTGCATGCAATTGAACATTGAGCCGGTGTTCGGGCAATGAATGGTCAGCAGCTCGCCGCTGGCGGTTTCGATATCGGCGAGGAAGCGCTTGTAGCGCTTCAGCAGACGCCCCTGCTCCAGCGCCGGCTCAAACTGCATGGGGCCGCCAGCTGTTCAGGCCACGAGCGATGCGCTCAACCGCTTGTTGCAGACGCGGCAGGCTTTGGGTGTAGGCGAAGCGCACATGCTGACTGGCCTGATAACGACCAAAGTCCAGCCCTGGAGTAAAGGCCACATGCTCGGTTTCCAAGAAGTGCTGGCAGAAGGCAAAGGCGTCGCCGCCAAAAGCACTGATGTCGGCATATAGATAGAAGGCGCCCTCGGGCTCCACCGCAATGCCGAAACCCAGCTCGCGCAATGCCGGCAATAAAAAGTCGCGGCGGCGCTGAAACTCATGCCGGCGTTGTTCGAGAATCTCCAAGGTGGCCGGCTCGAAACAGGCCAGCGCCGCGTGCTGAGCAATGGTCGAGGCGCTGATATAGAGGTTCTGCGCCAGCTTTTCCAGTTCCGGCACCGCCGCTTCTGGCGCCACCAGCCAGCCAAGTCGCCAGCCGGTCATGCCGAAGTATTTGGAGAAGCTATTGAGCACGAAGGCGTCGTTATCCACCTCCAGCACGCTGGCGGCGTCTACCCCATAGGTCAGACCGTGATAAATCTCATCCACCACCAGATGCCCGCCGCGCTGATGCAGCGCCTGGGACAAGCCGGCCAGCTGCTCGCGACTGAGCAGCGTGCCGGTCGGATTGGCCGGCGAAGCCAGCAGGGCGCCGACGCTGTCCTGATCCCAGTGCCGTGCCACCAGCTCGGGGGTCAGCTGGTAACGCACCTCGGGACCGACCGGCACCAGCTGCGCGGCGCCCTCGACCAGGCGTAAAAAGTGTCGATTGCACGGGTAACCCGGATCGGCCAGCAGCCAGTGTTTGCCCGGATCGACCAGCAAGCTGGTGGCCAACAACAAGGCGCCGGAGCCGCCCGGAGTGATCAAAATCCGTTGCGGGTCGATGTTGACGCCATAGCGCTGGGCATAGAAACCGCTGATGGCTTCACGCAGTTGCGGCAAACCACGGGCGGCGGTGTAACGGGTTTGCCCGTTGGTGAGTGCCGCTTGACCGGCGGCGATGATAGGCGCAGCTGTAGTGAAGTCCGGCTCGCCGATCTCCAGATGGATCACATCATGACCGTCTGCCTGTAATTGATTGGCACGGGCCAGAAGTGCCATAACATGGAAAGGTTCGATGGCGCGGCTACGCGCACTGTAGAGCGGGGCCATGGGCCTTCCTCGGGCAAATAAAGGCCGCAATTCTACTCAACCATTGCCAACAACAGTAGCAAGCGCGACAACCGGGAGTGGCGTAGGCCCCAGTGTTCTGGTAAGTTCGCCCGCTTGCAGCCGCAGGGCCAGTTGAACTGGCAAAGGATAGCGTTACTGCGCAGTGGATTAGAGATAGTGAGAGGCGGTCTGCCATGCCCACCAAAGCACCAGTAAAAGCACCAACCAAAGCTAAAGCGAAAGCCCCGGCTAAAACCAGCAGCCCACTGAACCGTGGCTTCACCCCTTATAAAGAAGTTAAGGGCGACGAGTACATGAGCGCACCAATGCGCGCGCACTTCAGCGGCATTCTGCAAGCTTGGAAACTCGAGCTGATGCAGGAAGTTGATCGCACCGTGCACCACATGCAGGATGAAGCGGCTAACTTCGCCGATCCCTCCGACCGTGCTAGCCAGGAAGAAGAGTTCAGCCTGGAGCTACGTGCCCGTGATCGCGAGCGCAAGCTGATCAAAAAGATCGACGAAACCCTGCAGCTGATCGAGAGCAACGACTACGGTTGGTGCGACTCGTGCGGCGTCGAAATCGGCATCCGCAGACTCGAAGCACGGCCGACCGCCACCCTTTGCATCG
>JAIERD010000240.1 GCA_019747155.1 Pseudomonadaceae bacterium | reverse complement strand
TCTGCATTCAGGGAGGCACCACCAATCAGCCCCCCATCGATATCCGGCATGCCGAACAACTCAACCGCATTTACCGCCTTCACACTACCGCCATAGAGAATCCGCACCCCGCTAGCAATTTCGGCATTTTCCGCCGCCAACTGCCCGCGTATTGCCGCATGCACCTCTTGCGCTTGCTGCGCAGAAGCCGTCAACCCCGTACCAATAGCCCAAATAGGCTCGTACGCGACCACCGCATTAGCAAAAGCACCAACCCCCAACTCTTCAAGTACGCCACTCAACTGACGAGCAACCACTTCAAGCGTCTGACCAGCCTCACGCTGCGCCAATGTTTCACCAAGGCAAAGCACCGGCAGCAAACTACAGGCCTGAGCCGCGGCAAACTTTCGCACTACCACTTCATCACTGTCGCCAAGCAACAGGCGACGCTCAGAGTGACCAACCAACACCAAGCTACAACCGGCATCAAGCAACTGACTAGCAGCCACCTCCCCGGTAAATGCACCCAGCATTGGCTCAGCCGCACAATCTTGCGCACCAACAGCAACCACACCACAACCAAGGCCGGCGATCACTTGCCCCACATGCAGGCAGGTCGGAAATACTGCAACATCAACATCACCCGGTAAAACCTGGTGACGCAGACCTTCAATCAGCTCAGCGACGCTGGCGCGGGTACCGTGCATTTTCCAGTTACCAGCAACCAAGGGGCGACGCATGCTCAAGCTCATCGATCAAATTGGCCGCAGATGGTACCCAACGGCCGGCAAACTGGCAAGCGAATCAGGCACATACCTGCGTGACTACATCAGCCAACAGCTCGGCATAAGCCCGCACCTGCGCGCCATCCTCACCCTCAACCATGACCCGCAGTAATGGTTCAGTACCGGATTTACGCAGCAGCACCCGCCCACGCCCCGCCATTCGCTCAGTCACATCGGCACAAGCGGCCTTTACCTGCGGATGCTCGAGCGGATCGATACCGCCGGCAAAACGCACATTAATTAATACCTGCGGACATTTCTGCAATCCGCCACGCGCCTCAACCAAGCTAACTCCCGCACGCTTAAGCGCCATCAATACTTGCAGCGCGGCAATAATCGCGTCTCCAGTGGTGGTGTGCTGGAAACAGACGATATGGCCGGAATTTTCGCCACCCAGCTGCCAATTGCGCTCCTGCAATTCGGCGATCACATAACGGTCACCGACCCCAGCCCGCACAAAGGGAATCTCCAACTGAGCCAAGGCCAACTCCAGCCCCAGATTACTCATCAGAGTGCCGACCACCCCGCCCTGCAGACGCCCACGCGCTTGCAAGTCTCGGGCGATGATAAACAGCAGTTCATCGCCATCAACTACGGCGCCAGTATGGTCGACCATCAACACCCGATCGGCATCGCCATCGAAGGCGATCCCCAGATCGGCCTGCTCTGCAACCACGGCAGCCTGCAACGCCTGCAAATGGGTTGAACCGCACTGATCATTAATATTCAGACCGTTTGGCTGCGCCGACAGCACCGACACCTGCGCGCCCAACTCACGAAATACGCTCGGTGCCACCTTATAGGCAGCACCATTAGCGCAGTCGAGCACCAATTTGAGGCCAGCAAAGTTGGTACTGCTCGGCACGCTGCTTTTACAAAATTCGATATAGCGGCCAGCCGCGTCGTTAATTCGCGAAACCTTACCCAACTGCGCCGACTCAACCACTTCCATAGGCGCATCGAGCAATTGCTCGATCAGCAACTCGATCTCATCCGGCAGCTTGGTGCCAGCACCGGAGAAAAACTTGATGCCATTGTCGTAATGCGGGTTGTGCGAGGCACTGATCACAATGCCCGCCTGCGCATGAAAGGTACGGGTTAAGTAGGCAATCGCCGGCGTTGGCATCGGCCCAAGCAGCATTACATCGGCGCCAGCAGCCGACAGCCCAGCCTCCAGGGCCGACTCAAACATATAGCCGGAGATCCGCGTGTCTTTACCGACCAGCACTTTGCAAATGCCATGCTGACGAAACGCCATACCGGCAGCCCAGCCGAGCTTAAGCATAAAATCCGGGGTGATCGGATAAACGCCAACCCGACCGCGAATCCCATCGGTACCAAAATACTTTCTGCTCATCTGCTTTTGCCCTTCTTATTCCGCCGCTTCAACTGCAGCAAGCATGCGCACTAAATCAACCGTTTCGAGCACATCATGCACTCGCAAAATTTTTGCCCCCTTGGTCAGCGCCAAGGCGGCTAAAGCCAAACCACCGGCCAGACGCTGATCAACATCACGCCCTAAAACCTGACCAATCATGCTCTTGCGCGACACCCCAACCAACAACGGCAAAGCAAACTCATGCAAGGCTTCAAGATGCTTGAACAGGCTTAAGTTGTGCTGCAAGTTTTTGGCAAAACCAAAACCTGGATCAAGCATCAGCCGCTCAGCAGGAATACCGGCAGCCGCACAGGCCGCCAGCCGCTCAACAAAAAAGCTGCGAACCTCGCCAAGTAAGTCCTGGTACTGTGGGTTTTGCTGCATGTTGCCCGGCTCGCCCTGCATATGCATCAAGCACACCGGCAAACCCGTGGCAGCCGCCGCTGCCAGCGCACCCTCACGGCGTAACGCTCGCACATCATTGATTAATCCAGCGCCCAAGCGCGCAGCCTCAAGCATGACCGCCGGGGTCGACGTGTCTACGGAAATGATCACATCCAACTCTGCGGCGATCGCCTCAACAATCGGCGCCACGCGCTGCAACTCTTGCTCGGCCGAGACCGGCAGCGCACCAGGACGAGTCGATTCACCACCAACGTCGATCAGACTGGCACCTGCCGCCACCATGGTTTGCGCATGCCGCAAGGCGGCATCGCGCAAATGAAAACGCCCGCCATCGGAGAAAGAATCTGGGGTGACATTGAGAATTCCCATCACCTGCGGACGGGTTAAATCAAGAACCCGATTGCCGCAAGGCAATCGGGTTGGGCACTGCAACGCGATCATGGAAAAACCTTAATGCTCGCCAGCCGGGCCACCAATAGGCGTATCGGTTCGCTCAGCCACTTCGACAACAACTGGCGTACCCGACGAGGTACCCGAACCATCCGACCAGTCTTTCGGCTCACGCACTACTCTACCCGCCATGATGTCTTCGATTTGCTCGGCATCGATGGTTTCATACTTCATCAAGGCTTCCGCCATGAGATTCAGCTTGTCGCGATTGTCGGCCAAAATTTGCTTGGCGGTGGCGTAGCAATGATCGATAAGGCTACGGATTTCCGAGTCGATCAGCTTGGCGGTATCAGCCGAAACACTGCTCTGCTGACTGCCCATGCTACGACCAAGAAACACTTCACCCTCTTCATCGGCATACATCAAAGGTCCGAGCTTTTCCGACAAGCCCCACTTGGTCACCATATTCCGAGCCAGCTGCGTGGCACGCATGATGTCGTTGGAGGCACCAGTGGTGACACCATCAAAACCCAGGGTCATCTCTTCGGCAATCCGCCCACCAAACAACGAACAGATCTGACTGGTCAGCGCTCGCTTGGACAGGCTGTAGCGATCTTCTTCCGGCAGGAACATGGTCACGCCCAATGCACGACCGCGCGGAATGATCGAAACTTTATAAACCGGATCATGCTCAGGGACGATGCGTCCAACGATGGCGTGGCCGGCTTCGTGGTAAGCAGTGTTGAGCTTTTCTTTTTCCGACATCACCATCGACTTGCGCTCGGCGCCCATCATGATTTTGTCTTTGGCCAGCTCAAACTCTTTCATCTCAACGGTGCGCTTACCGGCGCGCGCAGCGAACAGCGCCGCCTCGTTTACCAGGTTGGCCAAATCGGCACCGGAGAAACCCGGTGTACCACGGGCAATTACCTCAGGTTTAACATCTTCGCCAATCGGCACCTTACGAACGTGCACCTGCAAAATCTGCTCACGACCGCGAATATCCGGCAGACCAACCACCACCTGCCGGTCGAAACGACCTGGACGCAGCAGCGCCGGATCGAGCACGTCGGGCCTGTTGGTGGCGGCAATGACGATAATCCCGTCATTCATTTCAAAGCCGTCCATCTCCACCAGCAACTGGTTGAGGGTCTGCTCGCGCTCGTCGTGACCACCGCCCATGCCGGCGCCACGATGGCGACCGACCGCATCAATTTCGTCAATGAAGATGATGCAGGGTGCGTGCTTTTTCGCCTGCTCGAACATGTCGCGCACACGGCTAGCACCCACGCCGACAAACATCTCGACAAAGTCCGAGCCAGAAATAGTGAAGAACGGCACCTTGGCTTCGCCAGCAACAGCTTTGGCCAGCAGCGTTTTACCGGTACCGGGTGAGCCGACCATCAGCACGCCTCGGGGAATACGACCACCCAAACGCTGAAACTTGCCTGGATCACGCAAAAACTCAACCAGCTCACCGACTTCTTCTTTGGCCTCATCGCAACCGGCGACGTCAGCAAAAGTGGTCTTGACCTGATCTTCCGAAAGCAAGCGCGCCTTGCTCTTGCCGAAACTCATCGGCCCGCCTTTACCGCCGGCGCCACCTTGCATTTGGCGCATCAGGAACATAAATACGGCAATCATCACTAGAATCGGGAAGCTCGCCACCAGCAACTGCATCCAGATGCTTTGCTGTTCGGGCTGCTCGCCAACGATGGCAACATTGTTATCCATCAGGTCTTTAATCAGGCCGTTATCGGCAATCGCCGGGCGGACAATTTCAAAGGAGCCGCCATCAGTGCTCTTGGCTTTGATCAGGTAGCCGTTGACGGTCACCTCTTTAACCTTGCCTTCCTGAACTTGCTGAATGAAGTCGGAATAATTGAGCTTATGACTCTCAGGCTGGCCGGAGAAATTGCTCATTACCGTCACTAGGACAGCAGCGATAATCACCCAAAGGATCAGGTTTTTTGCCATATCGTTCAATTAGCTACCCTCTGTAGCAGGCCGCGCGCTGGGACCGTGCTTCGCATGACGGCTGGTTGATTTACCGGCCTAACTTACTACACAACCCCCACCACTGGCAGGCGCCGTCTGTAACCCTTTATGAATCTGCCGCCTCAGCGCGCTGAC
>JAIERD010000465.1 GCA_019747155.1 Pseudomonadaceae bacterium | reverse complement strand
GATATCTTCAATGTGGGTATCACCGTTCAGAATCTCACCCTCAATGGAACCTCCGGAGTCGACACCCTCAATGGGCGTTCTGGCAACGACACCCTGAGCGGCAGTGGCGGTAACGACACACTTAATGGCAATGCAGGTGATGACCGGCTGGATGGCGGTAGTGGCATCGACAGCATGAAAGGAGGTGTCGGTAATGACACCTATGTGCTGGATAGCGCCTCTGATGTAGTGACTGAAAACGTCAGCGAGGGCACCGATACGGTTCAAACAGGCATCAGCTTGAACAAGGACCTGATGGCTAACGTCGAGAACCTAACATTGACTGGAACCAGTGCCATCAGCGGACTAGGCAATGCGCTGGATAACATCCTCACGGGCAACAGTGCGGCTAATACCTTGACTGGATATGCCGGTAACGACCGACTAATTGGGCTTGGCGGAGCCGACACCATGATTGGTGGGCTGGGTGATGACACCTATGTCATTGATGTTGCCACTGACAAGGCGACTGAGAATGCCAATGAGGGGGCTGACACCATCGAGTCGAGCGTGACGTTGTCGTTGGCCAATTTCGCCAACGTGGAAAGCCTGACGCTCACGGGCACGAGCGCCATCAACGCGACGGGTAGCAATCTCAACAATGTCCTAGTCGGAAATGCCGGTAACAATGTCCTGACTGACGGTGTAGGTAACGACCGTTTGGACGGTCAGGGCGGTACGGATACGCTGACTGGCGGAGCAGGTAACGATACCTACGTACTGGGCCGTGGCTACGGTGCTGATACGGCGATTGAGAATGACGCCACTGCGGGCAACACCGACATGGCTCAATTTCTTAGTGGCATCGCCACCGATCAGCTGTGGTTTAAACAGGTGTCGGGGACCAACAACCTGGAAGTGAGCATTATCGGTACCTCTGACAAACTCACCGTAAAAGACTGGTATGTCGGTGCTGCAAACCATATCGAGCAGTTCAAGACCAGCGATGGTAAAACGCTGCTCGATAGCAAAGTACAGAACCTGGTGAATGCCATGGCTGCCTTCGCACCGCCTAGTGCAGGACAAACCAGCTTGCCATCTAACTACCACGCCGCATTGGATAGTGTGATCGCCGCTAACTGGCAGTAGTGGTTTGTTGATGTGAACACAAGGCCCATCTCGTATGGGCCTTGTGTTTTTCAGTGACAGAATTTGTTGTTCATTACGGATGCAATTTTGTGTGCAGGATCAATGCAATTGGCTGTTCAGAAGCAATGCAATTCGGTGTGCATGTCAACGCAATTACGCACATGAGTCTATCCGACTACGCCTGGCCGTCGAAGAGACCTACAGACAGCATGGCGGAACGCGCAACGGTAGACTTGCATGGAAAGCGTCACTATGGCCGGCAGGTTGTTTGGGCTGGTTGCTTGGGCAAGCAGCTGCCCGGATGAACCGGTCGCTGCACGCGACTGATGGTAACGGCGGCCTTGCGGGGAGCGGGTGACCACTACCTGCGTGGTGCGTTGAGGCATTGTTGCAGGAGGGACAGAGGCAGCCGGGGGGAACCTGATCCGATGGCCTGGGTGTCGTTGACAACGACCGATGGTGGCTCACCTTTAGCAAGCGGTCTAAGCTTACTTGTTTTTCCCTGCCGCTTTGCTGGCGGCTCTTGGCTTGGGCGCCCATGTTTCACAGACCAAGATGAGTGTGCGAGCGTAGGAGAACGCGGCCTCACGGACGGACAATTCGGTGAAATAGCTCAGCCATACAACCAACATGGCCAGGGACGCACCGATTGACGTGAGCTCCCCTCCGTTAAAAAACGACTCTGGGTTCGCCGCCGCCTGGAAACGAGTCACCCAGATACTTGGACCGTGTCGTACCCCGACCCAGAGCAAGCTACCTAGGCACAAAGTCATCGCGATACGTCGCAACCCAAAAGCGTTTCGGCGAAAGCCGTACGCAATGTTGTCCTTGAACAGCAAGCTATATTTCTTGGTATCACGCGTGGCATTGCGCAGCATATTTCCCGCGGAGGTGTAGAGGGCGTCCGCCGCTTGAGGATCGGAAGCCTCCTCACTCGCCGTCGGGAAGGGGATGCCCATTTTCTTCGCGAGAATGGTGTGATAACGCTGGGTGGAGGCCGAGTCAAAGATTTCATTATCCCGGTGTCGCAATACTTGTGTACTGGGTACACCTCCCCACTTTTTCCACAGCGCTTGCTCCTTGGCTTTGCCTCCACGCCTAGCGAAATCGGACAGTAGATAGAGCAGTCCGCATGCGATTAGCGCGGAAATCAATGAACTAAGGACTCCGAGTTTTTCGCCATACAACGAAAGGGCCAACACAATCACCGGGGAGAGGGCCAATAGCGCAGGGTACAGGCGCGCCTGTCGTTCGTAGGGGTCGGAGAATTGACTGATGGCCTTGGCAAGGCTCGATGCACCTGTGCTGTCAGTCATTTTTCAACTTCCTCAAAGAATGGCAAGTAGGTGATTGGCCCCCACCCTTCACGCTTCGGCGTGCCCTGGGTAAAGTGAGAAATCGCACGGCCTTTAGTTTGGCCAACGCGAAAGCCGCGACGAACAAAGGCGTTGGTGACGACTTTCTTGGGGTGGCGAGGTGCCTTGGCTGCCGCGGACACATAGGCGGTACGTGTGGGCGGTGCTGTGGCGTTCTGCAGCGGTTCGCCAACGAGCAGGTTCAAAGCTTCGGTGGAAACGTTGTGGCGCCCCCCGTGATGAGGAATCTGCACAAAAGTGACGCGCTGCGGCAAATCAATGCCGACGCTAGCTGCATAGTCGGCAGAGGTGCGTAGCGCTTGAACTCCCGCGTCCCCTGTTAACAGATAGCCCCCTTTCCCGATCGTGGCAAAGAGGATTGCGCTGCTTTCATTTTCAGCCGACGTCGACACCGTATCAGGTAGATACTCAATGTCCCACCGGTCGGCAATGTACCCGGCCGCTTCCTTGATCATGTCGAGCACGGAAGCCACCACGCTCTCGTCTTTCTTGAGCTTGGGGGATTTTTCGAATTGGGGGACGAGGTCATGCACATACTGGTCTCGCGTGGGCGATAACACAGTAAATATGCCGATCTGCCGGCCTGCGAAGGGTTCGTTGATCGGTATTTCTCGCTTTTCCGCGGCATCTTCCAGGGCGTGCGCGGCCGACATTTTCTGCTTCAGACGCTCGGCCAGGCTGTCATCAGTGATCCGGCCATCATGAAAGTAATGGCGAATTTCATCGCTGTACGCCCAGGGGCGGTGCATCCAAAGCTCGCCAACGGTCAAGTTTTCCAAGACGTGCAACAGTCCCCCAGCATGGTCATTGTCAGGGTGGGAGTTAACGACATAGTCGACGTAATTGGAGTTGTAGTGGGTTTTGACGTGCTCGACCAGTGCGGCGCCATAGGCCTTGGTTCCCCCGTCATAAATCATAATTTTGTACTGGCCATCCTCCCGCCAACGAACCGCGATCGCATCGCCACTATGTTCGCCATCCCCCACTGGGAGGAAATCAATTTCTATGCCGTCTGCCATGCTCATGTGTTCCTCAAAGTGTGTTGTTGAACCTGCGACTGACCGGTATTCCTGATGAATGGGCAACTGAATGTAGGGAAGGCCATCGCCGTGCAATAGCCACTGGCCACAACAGCCTGCTCAAGATTGGGATTGGATCCAACTACTTCAAGGGCGGGGGGAGTTTTTTCAAGCAGACCGGTAGGGGTTGAAATTGGCGTTTCACGCCCATCACTTTGGAGACCGGGCCAACCGGTCTTTCAGGAGCGAGGAGGGGCAACAGAACCGAGACACAGTTACGCAATCTCGAAAGCCTCTATCTCGTGGGTCCGCAGTAAATTTCAAAGTACCGCTCCTTAGGGAACTTCAAAGAAGTGCTTTCGTATTTTTTGGAGATTCAGTTTGCCTAACTGGTCCGACAGCCTCAATCGAGGCATGCTGTGAGCCTTACTCCAAGCGCATTGCAAACTGGTAGCACTCCCGATCGGCATTTGAACTAAAGACCTCCAAAGGATGCAATCGCACTAGACCAGGATGGCCTAATGCTAAAAGACCAGAATAGCGGAGTTCTTGGGTCAAAGATCGACGCTAACCATTTGTTTTATGACGTTATTTTTTTTAAAGAATAATTCTTCTTTTTAAAGAACTCCGACACTTGAGATGCGAAATCCGCAGCCTGTAGGAGAGGCTCGTCAGTGCTCGCCATTTTCAGGCCTGTAACTACGCATAATGTATATTATGTTAAATAGAGTATCTGAGTCGTATCCTTGCTGAGGCAGTCGTAGCTCGCTTCATGCCTAATGATTTGAAAACAACCCCTGGCCTTCAGATTGTCTTCAGTGCGCAAAGCGCCCTTTGTATCGACTAAAGGTTTGCCAGCCGGCCTCGGCATAACTATCAACAAAACAGATTTTTACTTCTGCCATACCGATGCTGGTGAAGAAAACCCATGCTGTGGCCTCCTGTTTGTCACGGGTAATAAACCAAAGACCATCACCGACAGCCAAACCAAAGCTGTTTACGCGGTGTACCAACAAATCGGCCAGGCCACGTTCTGCGACTAACGCCACCCGCACGTGAGCTTCACCCATAGTCGCGGCTTGATAAATTCTGGCCATGCTAAGCCTCCTGAGAAAACAACAATTACCCCTCCACAATACTTACAAGTATCTACAAGGCATTATGAGCAAAATGTAACCTTTCAAACTCGAGTGATATAGCGCCGCACGCTAAGTATTAGCCTCGTGCTAAGGTTGGCCGAACCTCTCTCGTTCGCTCTGGAGTACACATGCTTATTCGGTTATTGGCTTCGTCGCTGTTGGTGTTTGCCTGCAGTAGCAGCTTTGCCCATGAATACACGGTTGGTGAGTTGCAAATTGCTCATCCTTGGTCGCGGGCGTTGCCGCCCAATGCAGCCGCAGGTGCAGCGTATTTTGTGGTGCATAACCAAGGCAAAACCGAAGACCGGCTATTGGCTGCGCAAACGCCACGGGCAACCAAGGCGGAGATTCACACCATGCTGCAACTCGGCGAAGTGATGAAGAT
>JAIERD010000336.1 GCA_019747155.1 Pseudomonadaceae bacterium | reverse complement strand
CGAAATCAGCCGAAAAAGCGCAGTGTACGAAATGTACATGAGCATTTTGTGGCTGATTTCAACGCCGCATAGCCGAGCGCAGTAGTTTTTCAATGGCCTGTTAGCCCATATGAAAGAAGGCCAGCTTGTTGCCGTCCAGATCGCGGAAGTAGCCGGCGTAGAAGCCCGGCATGCGCTCGCCAGGTGCGCCTTCGTCGGTGGCGCCGAGGCTGATGGCTTTGGCGTAGAGCTTATCCACGCCAGCGCGCGAGCCGCCCGATAGCGCGACCATATTGCCGTTACCGGGGTGCGCCGGCTCTTGGTTGTAGGGAGTGCAAATGCCCAGCATCGGCTTGCCCATATCGATACCGAAAAAGGCCGCACGACCAACGTCCATCAGCACTTTGGCGCCCATTTCGGCGAGCAGTGCGGTGTAAAAAGCTTTGGCTTTAGGCAGATCATTGCTGCCGATAGTTGCGTAACCGAGCATGGCACAGTCTCTCTGGTGGAGGATTTTGAGGTTTTTCACACAGTCTGATTTGCCGCGCTTTGAATGTAGCAGCAATCGCTATTGGCGAGGGTTGTCGGCCAACGGCCGGGCAAACAAAACCCGGGCATGCCCGGGTTTGTTGTGTTGCGGCGCGAGCTTAGTTCTGCCGCATGCCGGCAATCAGCCACGGCTGGTTGTCGCCTTGGGCACGCTCCATGCGCCAGCTTTCGCTGAAGGCTTCACCTTGATCGAAGCGCGAGGTTTTCTCGATGCCGCTGAAGGTCAGGGTGGCGACGGTTTTGTCGGCTAGGTCATCGAGGCCATCGAGCTGTACATCGAGGTCGTCGATGTAGGTCGACTGGAAGCCATCACCCAGGGACGCACGCTCTTGGCGCAAAAACGCCAGCAGTTGCGGGGTGGTGAACTCGGCCAGCTTGTCCATTTCATTGGCATCCCAATGCTGTTGCAGGCTGAGAAAATGCTCACGACCGGCTTGGATAAAGCTGCTTTCGTTGAACCAGGCCGGCGCTTTGATCACCGGCTTCAGTGCGCTTGGCGCCGACGAGCCGCCGAAAATAGTGTTCGGCTGTGGCGTGATATCGCGCTGATAAGGTACGCCGCCGGCAGCCGCGGGCTGCGCCTGTTGCTTGCGCCGTGAGGCGATAAAGCGAAAGGCCAGGAAGGCAATCAGGCCGATGATCAGGATGTCGAGAAACTGCATGCCCTCAAAGCCGCCGCCCATAAACATCGAGGCCAGCAGACCGCCCGCCGCCAAACCGGCTAAAGGCCCGAGCCAACGCGACATGCCGCCCGTCGCTGCGGCTTTGCCTGCCGTTGAGCCGGCGGCGGCAGTGCTGGCTGGCGCGGCTTGACGGGTTTGGCTGGCTTGATGGCTCGGCGCCGAGCCAAAGGATTTGCCGCCGCCCATGCGTTTGGCATTGGCGTCCAGACTTAGGGTCAGGCCCAGGCACAGCACCATGAAGAAGGTCATAAAACGTTGCATAGCAGTCATTCCACCAGTGGATTACACGCGCGTAGTTTGCCCGCCCTAGGTGACAGAGGCTAGCGACAGAGTGTTTCGGGATTTTTGTGGCGATGTGCCTGACAGGCGCTGCGCTGCGGTTTCGGCTGGTTCGCGGTAGCGCGTAGGGTGTACTCGCGCAGCAGTACACCATGGGCATGTACGGTACTGGCGGACTGTTCGCTACGCTCCTGAGTCCACCCTACGCCCGCCCTATGCGCATATGCCAACTCTTAATTCCTTACACCAGCGGCAGGCGGAAGTAGAAGGTGCTGCCCTCGCCGGGCACGCTGTGAAAATCGATCTGCCCGTGCATGCGCTCCATCAGGGTTTTGCAGATGCTCAGACCTAAGCCGGTGCCGCCGCGCGAGCGGGTATCGGAGCCGTCGGCCTGGGCGAATTTCTGGAAAATTCGCGGCCTAAACTCATCGCTAATCCCCAAGCCATAGTCGCGCACCGTCACCTCGACGTGGCCATCGAGCAGGTGCGCGCCGATCTCAACCCGCCCGCCCGGGTCGGAGAACTTCACTGCATTGGAGATCAGGTTACTCAGCACCTGCTGCAGGCGCGGGCTGTCGATGGCCACCCTCAGGTGCGCCGGTAGGGCGCTGTCATCCAGGTGCAACTGCACTTTGAAGCTGTCGGCGTAGCCCTGGTTAAGCTCCAGCGCCTGCTGCAGTAGCGGGCGCAAATCGGTGTCGGTGAGCTGAATGCTGAGTTGGCCAAATTCAAGTTTTTCGATGTCGAGGATGTCATTCACCAGGCTGACCAGGCGCTCGGAGTTGCTTTGGGCAATGTTCACCAGCTCTTGCGCGGGCGCCGGCAGTTGGCCGAACACGCCGGCGGACAACAGACCGAGCGAGCCCTTGATCGATGTCAGGGGGGTGCGCAGTTCGTGGCTGACGGTGGCGATAAATTCGTTTTTCAGCTGCTCAACCTGTTTGCGCGCGGCGATGTCACGCAGCAGGCAGATATACAGTTGGCGGCCGGGTAACTCAAAGCTGCTCAAGCTGATCTCCAGTTGCAGTTGACGGCCATCGGCGTGCCGGCCTGGTACTTCAATGTCATTGCCGAGCAAGTCGGGCAGGCTGGTCTCGACTTGTCCGTGCAGCGCCGGCAGTAGTGTTTCGAGTGGCTGAGTGAGCAGTCGCGCGGCGTCGTAGCCGAACAGCTGGCTGGCGGCCGGGTTGCTGCGCTCGATATGGCCTTGTTGGTCGAAGATCAGAATCGCTTCGGCGACGTTCTCTAAAATGGCGCTGAGCTCCAGGGTGCGCTGCTTAACCAGGCGCCGTACCTGTTCGGCGCGCCCGGTCATGCTCAGCAAAAAGCCACCGAGCAAACTGCACAGCAGCAAGCCACCGACCAGTTGCGCCCAGGATTGCCGGCTTTGATTGCGCTGCAAGAAAGCGCTGCTCGGCGTAATCGATAACTGCAGGCTGCGCCCAGCCACTGGCCAGCTTTCTTGCCAAACCAGTGGCTGCGCATAGGCCGGTAAATTGTCCGGGAGGGAACCATAGATAACGATTGGGCTGGCATCGGTGTTATCGACCAACTGCAACTGAAAGTCGCGGACCGGGTAGTCGATTAATGCGGCGTTGATCAGGTCACTGATGCGTATCACTGCGGTGGCATAGCTCTGCAATTGCTCGCGCCGCTCGGCCAGTTCGACGGGCCGTGGGCCTTGGTAAACCGGGTAAAACAGCAGTACTCCGGGCTCTTGTTGCTGGTCTTGTACCAGGCTGATGGGCGCGGTCATGGACACCTCGGCGGTGTCACGGGCACGCTGCATGGCGGCATGGCGGATCGGCTCGGAGGCTACGTCGTAGCCCAGTGCCCGGCTGTTGCCGGCTTGCGGTTCTATATAGGTGATCGGGGCATACAGGTCGCGAACGCCGGCAGTTACCAAGTTACCTGACGCATTGAGTTGGCTGATGTGAAACCCCGAATAACCCTGCTCCACCATCGCCGCTTCATAGCTGGCGCGTTGCGCTTGGCTGACCAGTTGATTCCAGCCCAGTGCCCGCAGACCGGGGTAAAGAGTCGGAAAATTGGTGACAAAGGCTCCGAACTCTTGGCGGTCGACCTGCTGCGAGGCGGCAAAGAAGCGCTCGATAGACTGTACCGAGTTGCTGTAAAGCTCAAAACGGGTCTTGATGGCCGTCGCTATCAGCTTGCTCTGCTCATGAAAGCGGATGCGCAGACCTTCTTCTTCGCTGGCGCTGGCACGAATAAATACCAGCACCATGATGGCGCTGCTGATCAGCAGCGGCAGGCCGACACTGGTGATCCGGCTGCGCCACAGGGTGCGCGGTTGGGCGAACAAAATAAACATCAGTGGTGTGGCAATCAGCACGCCGATGCTGTCACCGACCCACCAGGTCAACCAGCTGTCCGGAGCCTGGGTAGCGCTGATGAACTGGTTGGCATACAGGGTGCCAACCCCGGCACTGGCGCTGACCATGCAGGTCAGCGGGCCGCCAATCAGCAGCAGCAGAAAAATACTCCGTTCATCGGTGAGCAGGTTAGGGAAGCCCACCACCCGGCGGATCAGCCAGTTAGCGAGCAAACATTGCAGCGTGGTACCGAGGGCGATACCGCAGGCCACCTGTAAGCCGGGCAGGCTCAGCGGCCCGCCGATGCTGACATTCAGTAATGTCGCGCCAACAAATACGCCGATCAGTAGCGGATAACCCCAGATCAACACGGCGGCCAGCGCGATGCCCACCGGCGGAAACATCGCGCTGGCAAAGCCCGGTGGAATCACCAGCAGCAGCGCCAAGCGCCCCGCGATTAGGTAGGCCAACGCCAACAACAAGATTTTGCCCAGCAAGGGCGCGCGCGTGGGGTTGATTGCTTGCATAGCGTGCGGTGGCTCCGGTGGCACGAGGGGCGGCGAGGCTTAAGCGCCAGCCTTTATGGGCTGACGCCTAGCCTGCAGTTAAGCAGGTATAACCGGGTTGCGGCGACTGGCGATCTTGCGCGGCCATTTGGCTCGTCAGCCGGCGGGCTTCTTGACGCAGCCGGCTACTTCACGGCGCTCGGGTCGCAGCCCGGTTGCAATTGCAGTTGGTTGTCGGCGCGTAGCGTGGGGGGGATTTTCGGGTCGTCACTGAGGTTGAAGTTGCGCTGCAACCACAGGGCGGACTCGGCCAGCGTGGCGTTGACCGGCGGCACGGTGAACTCCCAATGACTGTCGCGGGTGCGCATGCAGCGGCTATTGATGCTCAGCGTCGGTGCGTCGGCAAATTTTTGCTGGGGATTGTTTAACGGGGTGGCGATCAGCTTTAGATTGCCCTGCTCATCATCGACGTACAGCCGATAAAACCAGTCATGGCGAATATCCAGCAACTGATTGCCCACCGAGATGGCGCTAAAGGGTTGCTGGCGAAACAGTAAGCCGTAGCTGCGCAGATACACCCAGCCAGACATGCTCGGGTCAAACGGGCTGGCCGGGTAAGGCTCGCTCTCGAGTAGATTTTCCAACTGCAATTGGCCGCTGGCATCGCTGTGCAAGCGCCACAGGTCGTAAGGGCCGTCGCCACGGGTTTTGACTAA
>JAIERD010000153.1 GCA_019747155.1 Pseudomonadaceae bacterium | reverse complement strand
AATCCACGATCAAGCCGTGGGTCTTCTGCTCGGAGTAGGTGCGGTTCACGCGGCAGATGGCCTGCAGCAGCGTGTGATCGCGCAGCGGCTTGTCTAAGTACATGGCCTGCAAAATCGGCGCATCGAAGCCGGTCAGCAATTTGGCTGTGACGATGATCAGCTTCAGCGGGTCAGCCGGGTCGCGGAACCGATCCAGCAGTCGCTCTTCTTCATCGCGGCTTCGGTCGTAAGGCGCGTACTCAGGGTGTTCTTTTTTGTCCGCCGCCTGCACCGACATCACGATGTCTGTAGCCTCGGGCGGCAGCAGCTTGTCCAGCTCGGCCTTGAACAGCAGGCAGGACTCGCGATCGAACGTTACGATCTGGCCCTTAAAGCCGTTGGGCTCCACCTTGGCCTGAAAGTGCTCGACGATGTCTTCGCACACCTTGCGGATGCGCTCGGGCGTTTTCACCAGCACGGCCATCTTGGCGGCGGTCTTGGCAAGGTTGTCCTTGTCCAGATCCGACAGGCCGCCGGTCAGGTCTTTGTAGGCGGCATCCAGCGCGGCCTTGTCGATGTGCAGATCGATCAAGCGCGGTTCGAAGTGCAGTTTCAGCGTGGCACCGTCGCGGATCGACTCCTCAAAGCCGTAGCGGCTCATGTAGCCTTTCTCGTCCTCGTCGGCACCAAAGGCGTAGAAGGTGTTGCGGTCGGCACGGTTGATAGGCGTGCCGGTCAGGCCGAACAGAAACGCGTTGGGCAGGGCTTCCCGCATCTTGCGGCCCAGGTCGCCTTCTTGCGTGCGGTGGGCTTCGTCCACCAAGGCGATGATGTTGCTGCGGTCGTTCAGGCTGCCAGTGGCCTCGCCGAACTTGAAGATCGTGGTGATGATGATCTTGCGCACGTCCTGCGCCAGCAGCTGCTGCAGCTTCTCGCGGGTATCCGCCTTTTCCAGATTGGGAATGTCCGCTCCGGTAAACGTACCCGTGATCTGACTGTCGAGATCGATCCGGTCCACCACGATCAGCACGGTGGGATTCTTCAGGCCGGCATGCATGCGCAGCTTCTGCGCGGCAAAGACCATCAGCAGCGACTTGCCCGAGCCCTGGAAGTGCCAGATCAAGCCCTTCCTGGGGTAGCCCGCCAGCACGCGCTCGACGATCTTGTTGGCCGCTTCAAACTGCTGGTAGCGGCAGATGATCTTGATGCGCTGCTTTTTCTTGTTGGTGGCGAAGAGGGTGAAGCTGCCGAGGATGTCCAGCACCACATGTGGGCGCAACATGCTTTCAGCGGACAGTTTGAGCGACTTCAGCGGGTGGTGCTGACCATCGTCACCGTCGCCATCCAGATGCCACGGCCCCCAATCCTTGACCGGCAGGCCGATGGACCCGTAGTGGTAAGCCTTGCCTTCGGTCGCCACCGAGAACACGTTGCAGACGAAGAGCTCAGGTACGAACTTCTCGTAGTCGTCGTGCACCTGTACCGCGCCATCGACCCAGCTGATGCACTTCTTGACTGGCGTCTTGGCCTCGATCAGCACCAGCGGCAGCCCGTTGACCAACAACACCAGATCGGCACGGCGTTCGGTGGGGCCTGCGCGGTAGATGAACTGCTGGGTGACGATGTACTGGTTCTGCGCCAGATCATCCAGGTCGATCAGCCGCACCGGCACATGCTCGTTGTTGGGGCCGAAGGGCATCGAGCGCTCACCACGCATCCAGGCGGTCATTTCCTCGTTGGCGCGGATCAGGCCATCCGAGCGCACCGAGAGCACGATGGCACGCAGCTTGTAGAGCACCTCGTCGGCGCGATCGGGCTGAGCGGCAATCTCCGGGTTCAGGCGGATCAGCGCCTCACGCAGCCAGGGTTCAACCAGCACTTCCTGAATCTGGCGCGGCACCTCAGTCGGGGCGGCGTAGCGCCAGCCGATGCCCTTGGGGCTAGGACCATAGCTGGCGAGCGGTTCCTGAACGGTGTTGGCCGGGGCCGCCTTGATGGGACCGGCGAGAAGGTCGCGGACGTAGGCTTCGACGGTGTTTGATTCTGTAAATGACATGGCTATTCGCTCCCGGCCCCAATAAGTACGGCCAACTTCATTTGGCTCAACCCTAGTAACCGAGAGTTAGTGGCCTCTTTGATCTTGCTGATTTGCTTTATTTGGTCACAGATTTCTATCTGTTTAGTCAGCGGCAATATTGGAACAATAATCCTTCCGACATCATTTGCTGATGCTCGCTGGCGCCCTGTCGAGCCCGACATTGTTCCGGCTGCCTGAGAATGAAAAACTCGCGACGTGATCAGGTGATAGAGGAACTGCTGGTCTGTTCCATCTTTTGCGCGGAAAACAATAAACTCTGTCGAGCCACCACATTTCTTTATTGAAACGGGAACCTGCGCAATCTTTCCGTTTTCCAGGCAAGGCGTAATTCTTGCCATCAAGATGTCTCCACCTTGGGCTCTGACACCACCTCTTTGACCCTTCATTTCAATTCTGGATGGGTCAATCAGTTGTGTCCAAGGATCGACCGCTTCCATCGGAATAAACGGATCATCTTCGGTGAGGGAGGAAACCTTTGGGTTTATCTCTGCAATCTGACTGATCGGCTTTTGAGTTAGAGATTCGTCACTCCATACGTAGTACTGAAAGATGGCGTCTATCAGTGAGGAGCACCTTTCCACGAGGGATATCAATTCGTCGGAGTTGCTCTCAATCTCACGCAACAACCCTACTATGCGGAGTTGCTCTTCAATTGGTGGCAGCGCAAACTCCTGTACAGCCATCGTTTTCCAGTTAATCGTAGGCGACAGCGAACCTACGGAAATTTCTACTGCGCGGTTCATGAAGATATCGCTCTGCATGAAGAACGGGAGAAATTCTGGAATCACAACGTCAGGCTTGGCTCGCAGCACCATGGCATGTGCCGAACAGATGCCATCGAACTCGGCGACACCGAGTTTGCGCTGATAGGCCCGGCGTCGCCCGAAAATGATGTCGCCCGTCTTGAACATAAGTTTGGTCGCTTCGACATCGCTGGGCGTACCCCAGCGACGAATCTTGAGCGAGTCCGCATCGAGATGCTCTAGGCCGATGTAGTGCTCCATACCGGATTCGGATGGGTTGTCGATACGGACATTGACGTTTGTCGCCATCTGCTCGAAGCGCCAGACCTTCCAACCAGGTTTCAATTTTTTGTTATCAGACACGCTCGATGTCCTCCGTAATCAGTCCATCCAGCGTTTCCACCAGTGCGTCCATCTGTTGCCAGAACGCGCGGCCATCGGTTTGCCATTGGCCCCAGGCAGAGCGCAGCGATACCGCGTCACCATTGCTGTCGGTGGCGATGGCGGCGGCAATGCGCTTCACGTACATCGGGATCGACAGGTTGCCGGCATTGGCGCCGATTTCGGCCAGGGTGGCGACCTTGGCGAAACCGGGCACGTCCGCAAAGGTCTTGTAGGCGGTCAGGATGCGCTGTTGATGCTCGGGCTTCAGAAAACTCTGCGCGCGCTCGCGGGTCACCTCGTTCACCGCGTCGATGAAGATCACCTTACCCTTGCGCGCAGCCGTTTTCTTGCGGTTGCAGATGACGATGCACGACTCCATCGGGGAGTTGTAGAACAGGTTGGGACCCAGGCCGATGACCGCCTCGACCCAGTCTTGCTCGACCATCTTGGCGCGCATCGCCTGCTCCTCGTTACGGAACAGCACGCCGTGCGGCCAGAGCACGGCACACCGCCCCTTGGCGGTGAGGCTGGTCAGGATGTGTTGCTGAAAGGCGTAGTCGGCACGCCCCTGCGGTGGCGTCCCCAGTGAGTTGCGCCCCCACTTGTCGCTGCTCCAGGCCTCGCGATTCCATTGCTTGATGGAGTACGGCGGGTTGGCCAGGATCACGTCGAACTGGCGCAGGCGGTCGCCTTCGATGTGCTTGGGTTCGGCCAGAGTGTCACCCCGGATGATTTCGAAGTCCTCCACGCCGTGCAGGAACAGGTTCATGCGAGCAATAGAGGAGGTGATGAGGTTGCGCTCCTGCCCGTAGAGCTTGAGCGTGCGGTACTCGCCGCCCGAGCGCTTCACTTCGTCCAAGGCCGAGATCAGCATGCCGCCGGTACCGCAGGTGGGGTCGTAGATGGACTCGCCGGCCTGAGGTGCAAGAAGTTGCGTCATCAAGTGGACGACGGTGCGGTTGGTGTAGAACTCGGCAGCCGTGTGGCCGGAATCGTCCGCGAACTTCTTGATCAGGTACTCGTAGGCGTTGCCCAACTCGTCCTCGGGGACGTTGGCTACCGAGAGCGTCTGCGTCGAGAAGTGCTCGATCAGGTTTTTCAGCGTTTCGTCGGGCAGACGCTCGCGGTTGGTCCAGGGCGCGTCACCGAAGATGCCGTCGAGCAGATCCGGGTTGGCGCTTTCGATGGCGCGCATGGCTTTCTGGATGGCGGCGCCTACGTTCTTGGGTGCCTGGCGAACATCGTTCCAGTGCGCGCCCTCGGGAATCTGGAAACGGTGGTTCTCGGCGAACTGCGCGTAGGAGAGGTCGCCGCCTGAGTTGGCCAAAGCCGCTTGGTATTCCTCCTCCCACACATCCGACACGCGCTTGTAGAACAGAAGCGGGAAGATGAACTGCTTGTAGTCACCCGCGTCGATGAGACCGCGCAGCAGTACGGCGGCACCCCACAGGTAGCTTTCGAGTTCTTGTTGGCTGATGCGTTTGGTGCTACGAGCTTTCTCTTGTTCCATCTGGGCAAATTTTTCCTTCAGTCGAGCACGCGCAGCATTAGCCAGTTCTTCAGTAAAGATCTTGTTGTCTTTGAATGGGCTGTCCCAACTCATCGCAGCCATCTCCCTTCAGTCATGACCTGCGCGAGCCGTTCTTCGGCTTTACGGCAGCGGGTGAGCGCGTCCTTAAATGCCGCGATGGCATCGGGCAGCGGTGGGATGTCTTCTTGCAATGGCGGCAGGACATAGCGCGAGATGTTCAGCGTCCAGTCCTCGGCTTTGATCTCGTCGAGACTGACCACCCGGGCCGCGTCCTGCACATCGGCAAAGCCGCGATACCAGCTG
>JAIERD010000156.1 GCA_019747155.1 Pseudomonadaceae bacterium | reverse complement strand
CAACGCGGCGACACCCTGGTGATCACCGCCGGCGTGCCTTTCGGCCAGCCAGGAACGACCAATACCCTGCGCATCGAGACCCTGCACTGAGTTAATTCGCGGCGACTCAGGCCGAGTGAAACGTCGCGAGCACCGAGCAACATCTCCCCCTCTGGCATTGCCAGTATTAACGTCTACCGGCTTTGCGGGTGGACGTTTTTTTTCGGCGCGCGACTCGTACGCCGTGACGCTTTGTAGGAGGGGCTTTAGCCGCGATTGCGTCGATGCGGTCGCGGGCGGCAGCCGTTCCATATGGCTCGCCGCATTTCCCACATCCATGTGGGTCGCTAAAGCCCCTCCCACTGAATCAGTGCTCATCAACAACTCCTGCTGACCAATTTCTTACCCCATGACGACTCCCATGCCCCTACCCTTAACCCCCTTACTCAAACGTCCACCTGCCAATGATTGGGCCATGGCCTTACTGAATGGTTGCAGCCAGGTATTTTTGCTGCGCCACCCGCTGTGCGGCCTGCTCTGCCTGTTGAGCATCGCCTGGGGCGCGCCGCAGTTGCTCGGTGGCGCGTTGCTCGGTGGTTTTGTTGGCTGGCTGACAGCCGTGCGCCGGCATTACCCGCAACCGGATATCAACAGCGGGCTGTATGGCTACAACGGCGTGCTGCTGGGCTTGCTGTTAAACGCCAAGCTGGCCTGGTCGCCACTGTTACCGCTGCTGATCATCGCCAGCGCCGGGCTGGCGAGCCTGCTGCTCAATCGCTGGCTGCGGCACAACCGCCGGCACGCCAGCTTGCCGGCTTATACCGCGCCCTTTGTGCTGTTCGGTTGGCTGCTGCTGGCGTTGAGCGACAGCCTGCAATTAACCAACACGGTCGCCGACCCCGGCCAACTGCAGGACCTGGCGGCGCTGGACTGGCCGCTGGCGGTGCTGCGCGGCTTGAGCCAGGTGCTGCTGGTCAACGACCCGGTCAGCGGCGTGCTGATTTTTATCGCCCTGTGGCTGGCCAATCGGCGCATGGCGCGCTGGGCCTTAGCCGGCTCGGCCCTGGGCCTGCTGCTGGCCAGTCAACTGGGCCACTACGGCGATGCACTGCAAGGTTTATACGGTTTCAACGGCGCCTTGGTGGCCGTCGTCCTTAGTCAGCAACAGCGGCGAGCCTGGCTGGTGCTGGTGGGAATTGTCGCCTGCGTGCTGCTGCAACTCGGCTTGCTCGGTCTGGGCTTGAGCATGCCGCTGACGGCGCCGTTTATCCTCGCCTGCTGGCTGGTGCAAATCGTTAGTCGGTTGTTGCTCCGCAACTTCAAGGCGGCGCCCGCCAGCCACTGAGCTCGGCCAGAACAATGCGGCGAACCGAGCAGGGCTGGAATGACGAGGTAAATCGCTTCACTATTGGGCGCTCTATTCAGGTGGCGCGCGCATCGCGCCAAGCCGCTCTATCTCCAGCCACAAGGATGCTATTTATGCTGCGACTCACCACCCTGCTCGCCGGCCTCGCCCTCTCCGCCAATTGCCTGGCTTTCTCCTTGGCCGATTTAAGCCAGCAAGATGCCAGTGGCGGCCTCAAGGACGCCCTGTCCCAAGGCGCCAAAGTCGCCATTGCGCAACTGGGCAAGCCCGGTGGTTTTAGCGCCAACCCCGAGATGCGCATCGAGCTGCCGGGCAATCTCGGCAAAGCCGCCGCAGCGATGAAGATGATGGGCATGGGCGCCCAGGTCGAGCAGCTCGAAGCGAGCATGAACAAAGCCGCCGAAGCCGCCGTACCGCAAGCGCAAACCCTGCTGCTGGACGCGGTGAAAAAGATGACGGTGCAAGACGCCAAAAGCATCCTCGCCGGCCCGGATGACGCCGCCACCAACTACCTGAACAAAACCAGCCGTGCGCAACTGCGCGCCAAGTTCCTACCAATTGTGCAACAAGCGACCAATAAGGTCGGGCTGGCCCAGCAATACAACAGCTTCGCCGGCCAAGCGGCCAGCTTTGGCGCCATCGATGCAAAAAGCGCCAACATCGAAAACTACGTCACCGAAGAGGCGCTGGATGGTTTGTTCAAGGTAATCGCCGAGCAAGAAGCCTCGATCCGGCAAAACCCGGCCGAGGCGGCCACCAGCTTGGCGAAAAAAGTCTTTAGCCTGCAGTAAGACTATTGCCGGGCTCTAGCTCTTTGTAGGAGCGGGCTTGCCCGCGAATGCCTGCAGCCCAAAAGCATCGCGGGCAAGCCCGCTCCTACGGTTTGCACAACAACAGAGCCTTTTAGTTAGCGCCCTTGGCCTGCTGATACAGCGGCATGACCTTAGGAATCGCACCCTGTAAGGAGGCAATCCGCGTACTCGAGGCCGGGTGGGTGCTCATAAACTCCGGTGGCGCCCCTTCGCTGGCGCTGCTCATCTTCTGCCACAGGCTGATGGCCGCCTGCGGGTTGTAGCCGGCCCGAGCGGAGAGTTCCAAGCCAATCAGATCGGCCTCATTCTCGTTATCGCGGCTGTTGGGCAGGGTCATGCTGTACTGCACAACGTTATCGGCCAGCGCCATGCTGTCCTGGCCCAAACCGAGCAAGGCGCCGATGCCCTGCTGCGCCATCTGGGTGGCATAGGCTTTGGACATCGCCTCGCGACCGTGCTCGCGCAGGGCGTGGGCAATTTCGTGGCCCATTACCGCCGCCAACTCGTCATCGCTCAGGTGCAACTGCTCGATCAAGCCGCTGTACACGATGATCTTGCCGCCGGGGCCGCAGTTGGCATTCAGCTCCTCGCTGTCTATCAGGTTAACTTGCCAGTCCCACTGCGCCGAATCCGGGCGAAACACTGGCGCCTGGGCAATCAAACGTTTGGCAATGGCATCCACGCGTTTGGCATTACCGCTGCTCTTATCCAGCACGCCCTTGCTTGAGGCCTCGCTGAGCGTCTGCTGATAGGACTGCTCAGACATCTGATTGACCTCCTGGGTCGAGAGCATGCTGAACATATATTGCTTGCGCTCAACCCCCACAGCACCGGCATTGGTGGTATTCACCGACTGACAACCGGCCAGCCACAACGCCAGACTCAAACCACTTAAGCGCAACAACTTGCCCACAGTATTTCTCCATTAAGAACCGTTGTTCATCTTAACAGCCTGCTGAGCGCGAAAGACCCACACTCAGCAGCGCGTGCCAAGCAGTTGGCAGCCAGACAACCGGGCTGGCGAACTTGCGCATTCGCCCACATGCGCCTTTGCTAATAAAAGCCTAACCGGGCGTTGAAAAATGTAGCGAACGACGGCAGGGCTGATTTCAACGCCACATAGCCGAGCGCAGTAATTTTCAACGGCTGGCTAATGCTTTATTACAACCCTGCCGATATGCCAAGGACAGGTGTAACCCGTAGACCTTGGAGCTGCCATGAAATTCAAATCAATTCAGTTTTCTGTGGCCGCATGGTCCGGTGCCAGCGTGCTGGCGGTGGTCATCGCCTTAGTGCTGTACTCGGTATACGCCGGCAACCGCACCGAAGCCTTGGTGCAGCAGCGCACCCAAGAGCTGCTGGAAAAGGTCATTAATGAACGGCTGATTTCCCTGGGCCAGACCCAGGTCAAGGAAATCCAGCGCGAGCTGGACCTTGCCCTAACCACCGCCCGTAGCTTGGCGCAAAGCAACACTCTGATGGGCGAGACGGACGCAACCGGTAAACCCTTGCTGGATATTAGCCGCGAAGCAATGAGCAATCTGGTCAGCCAGATGGGCAAGCACAACCCCAAGATCATGGACTACTACATCGGCTGGGAGCCCAATGCCTTCGGCGGCAACGATGAGTTGTACAAAGGCCAAACCGCTACGGGCAACGATGCCGATGGGCGCTACCTACCCTTTTGGTACCGCAACGCCGACGGCACCAGCACCTTAGAGCCACTCAAAGCCAATGAGATGGAAAGCACCACCCTGAACGCCAACGGCACGGCCATGGGCGAACATTACCTGTGCCCAAAACGCACCCTGAAAGACTGCGTGATTGATCCGGTCGCTTACCCGGTCGGCGATAAGCTCATCGTCAGCACCACCTTTGCCGTGCCTATTATCGTCAACAAGAAGTTCGTCGGCTCCGCCGGTAGCGACATCGCCATGGCCTTCACCCAAGAGATGTTAAGCGCCGCCAACGCGCAACTGTATGACGGCGCAGGGCAAATCGCGCTGTTTTCAGCCAATACCAGCGTGGTGGCTTACAGCAAGGACGCCAGCAAAGTCGCCAAACTGGCCAGCGCCATTTTAACCGCCGATGATCTCACTACCCTTAAGCAACTCAGCGGGCTACAGCCAAACTATCAAGTTGACCCAGCCAGCGGCCTGATCAAACTATTTATGCCGTTCAACATCGCCGACACCGGCGTGCGCTGGACTCTCATGCTGCAGCTACCGATCAATGCTGTTATGGGTGACTTGCAACAACTGCAACAAGACCTGCAAGCCCAAGGCGAGGCCGACACCTTTGGCATGACCTTAGTGGGCCTGCTGATCGCAGCGCTGGGTTTACTGGTGGTGTGGTTTGTCGGTTACGGGATTGCCCGGCCGCTGAAGCAAATGGTCACCATGCTGGATGACATTGCCAAGGGCGAAGGTGATCTGACTCGCCGCTTGAGCACCGACCGGGTTGACGAGCTGGGCGCCATCGCCAACGGCTTCAACACCTTCCTGAGCAAACTACAGTCGATGATCAGCCAGGTGGTGACCTCGGTGCAGCAGGTCAGTGACTCTTCCGAGCACAGCGCCGACATCGCCATCCGCACCCATCAGGGCATGCAGCGGCAGATGACCGAGATCGAGCTGGTGGCCACCGCCGTCCATGAGATGACCGCCACCGCCCAGGAAGTGGCGCGCAACGCCACCCACGCCGCCGAGGCGGCCAGCCATGCCGATCAAGCGGCCAATAATGGCAAAAACATTGTGCACAGCACCACGCAAGCGATTGCCGCCTTGGCCAGCGAAATTGGCCGCGCGGTTGGAGTGGTACAAAACCTGGCCAAGGACAGCGAAAACA
>JAIERD010000154.1 GCA_019747155.1 Pseudomonadaceae bacterium | reverse complement strand
ACTGCAGTCAGTGCCGAAGGTGCCGCGAGCAGCGCGCAACCGACCGCCAAGCTGGTGACCGAGAGCAATGGTAAAGGCCTGAGTTCACGCAGCGCCGACTACAGCCATCTCGACTGGGTGCCGCGCGACAAGCTCACCGCCGCCCAACTGGCTGAAACCGGCCCGTACTGCGCCGGCGCTTACGTTGAGCCGTTGCGCCCTGGCATCAACGACAAAACGCCGCTCAACGACGCACCGATGTTTGTCTCGGCCAAAGCCTCGCGCTACGAGCAAGAGCAACAGGTCGCCACCCTGGCTGGCAACGTGGTATTGCGCCAGGCCGGCATGCAAATCGAAGCAGACGAAGCCAGCTTGCACCAGGCAGAAAACCGCGGCGAGTTAATTGGCAACGTCCGTTTGCGCGACAAAGGCGCCCTGGTAGTTGGCGATCGCGCCGAACTGCAACTGGACAACGGCGAAGCGAAAATCGATAACGCCGAATACGTCCTGCATAAAGGCCACATTCGCGGCAGCGCCTTGCATGCCAAGCGTCAAGAAGACGCGGTGATCCGCCTGAAAGACGGCACCTATACCCGCTGCGAACCGGGCAGCAATGCCTGGCAGCTGAAAGGTAATAACGTCAAGCTCGACCCCAATACCGGTTTCGGCAGCGCCACCAACGCCACTTTGCGGATCAAAGACATACCGGTGTTCTACACCCCGTATATCTACTTCCCCATCGACGATCGCCGCCAGTCAGGCTTCCTCGCGCCGAGCATCAGCTCGTCCACCGATAGCGGCATGACCCTGCTAACCCCGTACTACTTCAACTTGGCGCCCAACTACGACGCCACCCTGTATCCAACCTATATGACCGAACGTGGCTTGATGATGGAAGGCGAAGGTCGCTACCTGAACAAGAGCAGCGAAGGCCAGATCGGCGCGGCCTACCTCAACGATGAAAACGACGACCGCAAACTGCAGTCCGAGTATGAAAAGCAGCGTTGGTTGTACAGCTGGCAACACAAGGGCGGGCTCGATTCACGCCTGCTGAGCGAGGTCGATTACACCGACATCAGCGACCCTTACTACTTCCAAGACCTCAGCACCGGCCTGGGGATTAACACCCCAAGCTTCGTCAACCAACAAGGCGCACTGACCTGGCGCGGCGACGACTTCACCGCGCGCCTGAACGCCCAGACTTACGCCCTGGCGACCATCACCGACATCACCCCGTACAGCCGTCTGCCGCAGATCAGCCTGGACGGCATCGTACCGGTCGAGGCTGGCGGCCTACAGCTGACCTATGCCACTGAACTGGCGCGTTTCGATCGCGACCTGCGCAAAGGCAACTACACCGACGAAGATGGTGTTTCAACCACGCCTTGGCCGGACCAAAACATCAGCGGTATTGCCCGCGCCAATGGCGACCGGACCTATCTGCAACCCGGCGTCAGCTTGCCAATGGACTGGACCCAAGGCTTTATCAAGCCGTCCGTCAAGTACAGCTACACCGATTACCAGCTGAGTCTCGATCAGCAGGGAAAAAATGACATTATTAACGCTCCGGCAGGCAGCCAATTAGCGGAGCAAACCTTTCGCAGTAGCCAGGATCGCGCCGTACCCATTTACAGCGTCGACAGCGGCCTGTACTTCGACCGCAACACCCAGCTGTTCGGCAAAGACTATCGCCAGACCCTGGAACCACGGCTGTACTACCTCTACGTTCCGGAGAAAGACCAGACCGACATTCCGATCTTCGACAGCAGCGAAAGCACCTTCAATTACTCCTCGCTGTTTCGCGACAACCGCTTCAGCGGCCGTGATCGCATCGGCGACGAAAACAAGCTGTCGCTGGGCGCAACCAACCGCTGGATTGAGCCGAACGGCTTCGAGCGGCAAACCTTTAGCGCTGGTAAAGCCGCTTACTTTGCCGACCGCAAAGTACAGATGCCCGGCATCGACTACCAGGACCGTGAAGACGCGAAGTCATCGACCTCGCCTTACGCACTGGAATACCTGTACCGCTTTAACCGCGACTGGCGCCTGTCGTCTGACCTCAACTACGACGACAACACCAACAGCACCCGCTCCGGTAGCGCCATGTTTCACTACCAGCCAGAAAACAACCCCAACAAGGTGGTTAACCTCGGCTATCGCTACAGCAATGACACCGTGGTCTACAACTCCGACACTGGCCAATGGCAGCAGGGCGGCGACTACACCGACCCAGTTACCAAAGAAGTCATCAAGGACTACTACAAGATCAGCCAGCACGACTTCTCCACTATCTGGCCGATGGTGCCGCAGTGGAATGCCATTGCCCGCTGGCAGTTCGATTACAACCAGAACCGCACACTCGAAGCCTTCGGTGGCTTTGAATACGACAGTTGCTGCTGGAAATTGCGCCTGATCAACCGTTACTGGGTCGCCAATGACGAGGTCAGCCTCTCCCCGAGCCAAAACGAACAAGCCGATCGCGGGATCTTCCTGCAAATCATCCTCAAAGGTCTTGGCGGCGTTGTCGGCAACAAGACAGAGTCTTTCCTCGACCAAGGCATTCAAGGTTATCGTGAACGTGAAGATCAAGCTTTCTGATTGTCTGCGCCCACTGCTGCTGGGCGCAGTGTTTCTCGGCACTGCAGCGCAGGCCGAAGTACAGCAAATTGATCGCGTAGTGGCGATCGTCGACACCGACGTGGTGATGCAAAGCCAACTCGATCAGCGCGTACGCGAGGTTCAGCAAACCATCGCCAAGCGTGGCGACACGCTGCCGCCGGAGCATGTGCTCGACCAGCAAGTGCTGGAACGCTTGATCATTGAGAATATCCAGCTGCAAATGGGTGATCGCTCGGGTATCCGCATCACCGACGAAGAACTCAACCAAGCCGTCGGCACCATTGCCCAGCGCAACAACATGACCCTCGAACAGTTCCGTGGCGCCCTTGAGCGCGACGGTCTGTCCTATGAAGATGCGCGCGAGCAGATCCGCCGCGAGATGGTCATCAGCCGTGTGCGGCAACGCCGCGTGGCCGAGCGCATCCAGGTCAGTGATCAGGAAATCGCCAACTTCCTCGCCTCCGAAAGTGGCAAGTTGCAACTGTCGGTTGAGTATCATCTGGCCAATATCCAGGTGCGCGTAGCCGATGGTGCCTCATCCAGCGAGATTCAGGCCGCCGAGCGCCGCGCCAAAGAGCTTTACCAACAACTGCAACAAGGCGCCGACTTTGCCCAGCTGGCGATTGCCAGTTCGGCAAGTGAAACCGCCCTCGAAGGTGGCGACATGGGCTGGCGTAAAGCCGCGCAATTGCCCGCACCCTTCGACGCCATGATCGGCGCCATGACGGCCGGCGAAGTCAGCCAACCGATCCGTACCCCAGGCGGTTTTGTACTGCTTAAGCTGCTAGAGAAGCGTGGCGGCGAAAGCCAGGTGCGTGACGAAGTACACGTTCGACACATCCTGATCAAGCCGAGCGAAATCCGCAGCGAAGAAGAAACCAAGCGCCTGGCCGAACGTATCTACGATCGCGTGATTGCCGGTGAAGACTTCAGCACGCTGGCAAAAGACTTCTCCGAAGATCCGGGCACCGCACTGAATGGCGGCGACCTTAACTGGATCGACCCGAGCGCCCTGGTGCCGGAGTTCCGCGCGGTAATGGCCAAGACCGAAAGCGGCGAGACCTCCAAACCGTTCAAAACCAGCTACGGCTGGCACGTACTGCAAGTGATCGGCCGCCGCGCGACTGACGGCAGCGAGCAATTTCGCAAGCAGCAGGCCCTTAACGTACTGCGTAACCGCAAGTACGAAGAAGAGCTGCAAACCTGGTTACGGCAAATCCGTGACGAGGCCTACGTAGAAACCAAGCTGTGAAGCCAGCGCTGTTTGCCCTGACTCCAGGCGAACCGGCCGGCATAGGTCCAGACCTGTGCCTGCTGCTCGCCGCACAGCCGCAACCGCAACCCCTGATCGCCATCGCCAGTATCGAACTACTGGCCGCCCGCGCCAGCCAGCTCAAGCTTGACGTTCAGTTGTTGCCGGTCAGCCCGGACGCCTGGCCCACGCTACCAGCACCGGCCGGCAGCCTGTACGTCTGGGACACGCCGCTGCAGGCCCCGGTAACCGCCGGCCAGCTCGACCCCGCCAATGCCGCCTACGTGCTCGAAACCTTGGAGCGCGCCGCCCACGGCTGCGTCAACGGCGACTTTGCCGGCATGATCACCGCCCCGGTACACAAGGGCGTGATCAATCAAGCCGGCATTGCCTTCTCCGGCCACACCGAGTTTCTGGCCGACCTGACTCACACCGAACAAGTGGTTATGATGCTCGCCACCCACGGCCTGCGCGTGGCACTGGTAACCACTCACTTGCCGCTGCGCGCGGTGGCGGATGCCATTACCGATGAACGATTGGCGCGGGTTAGCCGGATTCTGCATGCGGACCTGATCAATAAATTCGGCATAGCCCAGCCACGCATCCTGGTCTGCGGACTTAATCCGCATGCCGGCGAAGGCGGCCATATGGGCCGCGAAGAGCTGGATATTATCGAGCCCTGCCTGGCCCGTCTGCGCAGCGAAGGCCTGAACCTAATCGGCCCGCTGCCGGCCGACACCCTGTTCACCCCCAAGTACCTCGAGCACTGCGATGCGGTGCTGGCGATGTATCACGACCAAGGTCTGCCCGTCCTCAAATACAAGGGCTTCGGCGCGGCAGTGAACATCACCCTGGGCCTGCCGATCATCCGCACCTCGGTCGATCACGGCACTGCGCTGGACTTGGCCGGCTCCGGCAAGATCGACACCGGCAGCCTGCGCGTCGCCCTCGAAACCGCCTATCAGATGGCCAGCAGCCGCGCGTAACGCGCACAAGCGACAGCAATTGCGCGGACAAACTTAGCCGCGCTGGCTTTCGCTGTTAAACTCTCCGGTCTTTGCATTGCGCTTTAAGCTGTTCGATTGAAGCTTGGAGCTGTAGACATGTCCGAGAACAACCAACACCGGGCGCGCAAGCGTTTCGGCCAGA
>JAIERD010000119.1 GCA_019747155.1 Pseudomonadaceae bacterium | reverse complement strand
CCGGTGATGCAAAAGCCGGCAAAATCAATAACGATGCCTACAGCATGGCGCTGGCGTTGACGACCGGCGCGCACACCATCACCTTTGCCCACCAGCGTATCAATGGCAATACGCCCTTTGACTATCTCGGCATAGCGCCTGGCAGCAACGGTGCATTGGCATATGATGCCGCTGGTTCAATCTGGCTGGCCAACTCCTCACAATGGGCTGACTTCAATGCCCCGGGGGAAAAATCCTACAAGCTGCAATATGACCTCGACGCCAGCACCTTAGGTGTTCCTGGGTTGAGCTTTATGACCCGCTACGTTACCGGTAAGGATGCTGACGGTAGTGGCGCTGATGCCAACGGTGCTTACGCTTTCTATGGCAGCAACGGTGAAGAATGGGAACGCGACATTCAGGTCGCTTATGTGGTTCAGGAAGGTCCTGCCAAGGATCTGTCCTTCAAACTGCGCCAAGCAACCTATCGCGGCAATAGCGACATAAACAGTGGAACTGGCACTGACAACGATGAAGTTCGCATCATCACAGAGTATCCACTGGATATTCTGTAATTTAACCTTGCCGCGCAGCAACACCTGCCGCGCGGCAAGGCTGTTCACTTGACGCTCGCTGTGAAAAAAATAACCTGTAGCTGCCTCAGTCCGGCTCTGGGGCATCCAGCATGTAACCCATACCTCGAATGGTTTGGATAAGTTTCAAGTCGAACTCATCATCAATTTTTGCTCGCAATCGTCTAATTGCGACTTCAATGACATTGGTGTCGCTGTCAAAGTTCATGTCCCATACTTGTGACGCAATTAAAGACTTTGGAAGAACTTCACCTCGACGTCGCATCAACAGTTCTAGCAAAGAAAATTCTTTAGCGGTTAGATCTATTCGCTTACCTGCGCGTATAGCCCTACGCTTCAGTAAATCGACTTCCAGGTCTGAAACCTTCATGCTGGCTTGCGTGGGTGAGCTGCCACCCCGGCGGAGTAGTGTCCTTACTCGAGCCAGTAGTTCAGAGAAGGCAAATGGTTTGACCAAATAATCATCTGCACCTAGTTCCAGGCCTTTTACTCTATCTTCCACGCCGTCACGAGCGGTAAGAAACAGTACGGGCACATCTTTTCCAGCTGCGCGAACCATGCGCAACACTTCCCAACCATTTAGCCCTGGCATCATCACGTCCAAAATGAGTAGGTCATAGGGCTCGGTCAAGGCATGCTGGAGTGCGTCCGTCCCCGTCATTACTAAGTCGACATTGAAGCTTGCTTCGGCTAGCCCCTGTTGCAGATAGATTCCGGTTTTAGGTTCGTCTTCAGCCACTAGAAGTTTCATGCGAGCAGATTCCACGTTTCGGGTCGCTGAGTGTGCGGCCAAATGACCAATCCGACTAGAAGCTTACAAAAATGTAATTTTAAAGCTGGGTTTCTGTCAGGTACTACCGTCTAGACTAGTGTCCAGAACAAGCTGCATGTGGCACCTGATATGTTGAAAGTCTACTATTCTGTACGGATGAAAAAAGCACGATGTTTTTTTGGCGATGCACTCTCATCAGATGATGCGTGAACATAAACTAATGATGTCTTATTAAGAGCTCCATCAAAAAATCGTTTTCCAACTTTCAAGGCCTTTCCTGTTTGCTCCTTTGGCCTAGCGGCGCCTTTATGGCGCCGTATTTTTAAGCAAGCTAAAAGTGCTATATACCGAAAACTTGGCGCTGCGTATGTGATTGTTGTCCTTAACCGTTAGTAGATAACGACCTAGCCTACGCGTCCAATAGTGTGCGGCGGTCAAGGGTTTCCTTGAAAACGAACCGCGCCAACAGTGCGGCAAGATCACTCCTTCGGCGTTGAGTAACAGTGATGCTCCTGATGCCGGCATCCCGGCGGCGGTTAGCCCCACCATCAGTAATAGCGGCTCCACAACGCCGCCTGCTGCAATTGCGCCGACGATCCAGAGCATTTCGTGGCGCGGTAGTTTTACCCCTGGTGCGCGGCTCAGGTGGTGGTAAAGGGTTAGCCGGCCCGAAGCCTGAACCAAGGTAAAATAGACCAGTCAGCCATCAACCAAGAACTGACACTATTCAATAGTAATTTCGCCAGCGGAGTTCCCGCGCCAAGCAGCACGTCAGCACCCAGCGGTGCTAATACGCCCGATTGGCTCGGCCCTTTCTTCAAGTTCATCTGTTCAAGTTCTCCGCCGCCTCTATTTAAGCCCATTGAGGTAAAGGATGTTTGTCATTGATCTAGGTTAATTAATGGCCGTCTAAAACCTGTTAGCCTAAATTTATAATGGCAGACTCAATCTTGACAAAAGTAATCCAGAAATCACGAACCTTACCAAAATGTAATCTTTGCGTAGCTGGTGTGTCAGTAATGACCGTCTACGCTAGATCTAGCTAAATCAGAGTTTCAGCCTTAGGTATCACGGAGATGCATGTCTCGCTATTAGACATGCACTCAATCAGATTTGGTGCTTGACCTGTGTGTTACACACAAGTGTAAAAGATGGGTGTATTAAATATTAAAAGACTTTGACCCAAGTAAAGTGAATATCACTTAGACGAGATGATTTTTCAAGCTAAGTCCATAGGCGCACCTCTTTTCCTTATTCTGACTTCGACGGAGGAATACAATCTTGAGTAAAAAACATGGCAAGAAAAAGCAACACAAGGGCAATGTTGAGGTAATCGACGCTTTATTAATAAACCGCCTCGATTCCGTCCTCAGTGTCGAGCCACAAAATGCTTCGATTTCGCGCGAGGACTACCGTGAGCAGTTACACCTTCTCCAGCTAGAGATGGTCAAACTGCAGCGCCATTTCATTGGCTGCCGGGACAAGATACTGGTGATTCTTGAGGGGCGCGATTCTTCGGGCAAGGATGGCAGCATCAAACGCATCGTCAAGCACCTCAGTCCGCGTGAAACGCGGGTGGTTGCACTGGGCAAACCATCCGATCGTGATCGCAGTGGCTGGTACTTCCAGCGTTACGTACCCCATCTTCCGGTGGCTGAGGAACTCGTGCTGTTCAACCGCAGTTGGTATAACCGCGCCGGCGTTGAGCACGTAATGGACTTCTGCACCCAGGATGAGTACGAGGAGTTCATGACCTCGGTGCCACAGTTTGAGGAGATGCTGGTCAATTCAGGCATCAAGCTGCTGAAGTACTACCTCGACATCAGCAAGGAAGAGCAGATAAAACGCCTGGCCGATCGCAAACACGACCCGCTCAAGCAGTGGAAGATCAGCCCGATCGACTCGGTAGCAGTCAAGCAGTGGAAGGCCTACTCAGATGCCCGCGATGCAATGTTGACACGCACTCACACTGCAATCGCGCCATGGCACATCGTGCGCACTGACAACAAACATCTAGGGCGCCTGAACCTGATGCGCGACATTCTGCGGCGGTTGCACTACGCCGGCAAGAAGGACAAAAACGTCCGGCCCGACCTGAACATCGTGTTCGAATTCACGCCTGACTGCATCCCCCACCAGCGGCTGTCGTGATCACACTGTTTAATAGGGAACCATCATGAAGATAAGCACCATTGAAGTCGGCAACTTGGTCTCCGCACTGAGTGCCTCGGGCGTAGAGCGACAACTTGCGACCATGGTTGGCGTCCACCACGTTGATGTGAACTATGTTGCCGGCAGCGCCACGATCCACTATGACGAGGACCAAGTCACACTCACAGACCTGCAGCAACGTGTCGCCGACTGCGGCTATCACTGTGGCGGTGAGCTGTTGCCCGCTCACGTTTGCAGCCCTTCAGAACACAAGGCGGACGGGGCGTCCCCGGACGGACGAACTAAACATGTCGACCACACGGCCCACGAGAAAAAGGCCTCCAGCGCCGCACCGGATAAATCGAGTTCTGCCCGCAAGGGTTCCCACGCGGGGCACGCTGCGGCAAAAGGCTCGGCAGGTGGAGAAAAAGACGAAATGATGCATGACATGGGGCACTCGGCCGGTATGTCGATGCAAGACATGGCGATCGACATGCGCAACCGGTTCTTCGTTGCGCTGCTGTTCGCCATTCCAGTATTCCTGTATTCGCCGATGGGCCAGATGTTCGGCGATTTCGCAACTCCGTTTGGACTAGAGCGCAAGCTGTTCCTGTTCATCGTCGCCACGGCGGGTATCGCATATCCGGGCTGGCCATTCTTCGTCGCTGCCTGGCGCGCCATGCGCAATGGTGTGGCCAATATGGCTACGCTGGTCGTTTTGTCAGTAGGCACGGGGTACATCTTCAGTCTGGGCGCCACCTTCTTCTTCGAGGGGGATGTCTTCTATGAGGCTGTGTCCGTACTGCTGGTATTTATCTTGCTCGGGCATTGGCTGGAAATGCGAGCGCGGGCAGGCGCATCTGATGCCATCAGAGCTTTGATGGATTTGGCACCGCCTGTGGCTACGGTCATCCGCAACGGTGTTGAAACCAAGGTGCCAACGTCAGAAGTCCTTGCGGGCGAAACCGTTATCATTAAGCCGGGTGACAAAATTCCGGTCGACGGTGAAGTAACTGACGGAAGCTCGCAAGTTGATGAATCGATGCTCACCGGAGAGTCAATGCCGGTCAAAAAGTCCGTCGGCGACGCCGTGATTGGCGCGACGATCAACAAGAGCGGCAGCTTCCAGTACAAGGCTACTAAGGTGGGCGCTGACACTGCTCTGGCGCAGATTGTTAAGCTGGTACAAGAAGCCCAAAACTCCAAGGCGCCTGGGCAGCTACTCGCTGACCAAGCAGCGCAGTGGCTGGTATGGATCGCCATTGCGATCGCCTTGCTGACATTCATTGTCTGGTTTTGGGTCCTCGGGCAGCCTTTGCTGCTTGCGCTCACGCTGACGATTACGGTCTTCGTGATCGCTTGTCCTGACGCATTGGGGCTGGCGACGCCAATGGCCATCATGGTTGGCACCGGCTTGGGAGCGATGAACGGCATTCTGTTCAAGAATGCGTCTGCCCTCGAGAACGCCACCAAGTTGACCGTCGTCGTCTTC
>JAIERD010000184.1 GCA_019747155.1 Pseudomonadaceae bacterium | reverse complement strand
AGCATGTCGGTTTTGTCTTCCAGTCTTTTCAGCTGCTCGACAGCCTCAATGCGCTGGAAAACGTCATGTTGCCGCTCGAACTGGAAGGCCAGACCGATGCCCGCGCCACGGCCCGCGCCCTGTTGGAGCGCGTCGGCCTCGGCCAGCGGTTGAACCACTACCCACGGCAACTGTCCGGCGGCGAACAGCAACGGGTGGCGATTGCCCGCGCCTTCGCCGGAGAGCCGACGGTGTTGTTTGCCGACGAGCCGACCGGCAATCTCGACCGCCACACCGGCCAACACATCAGCGACCTGCTGTTTGAGCTCAATCAGGAGCACGGCACCACGCTGGTATTGGTGACCCACGACGAGCGCCTGGCGCAACGCTGTCGGCGGGTGATTCACCTTGAGGCCGGTCAGCAAATCGACCCCGAGCACGCCTGATGGTACGCCTGAGTTTTTACCGACTACTGCGCCTGGCCTGCCAGCAATTGCTGCGCGATGCCCGGGCCGGCGAATTGCGCGTGCTGTTTATCGCACTGCTGATCGCCGTGACGGCCAGCACCTCAATCGGTTATTTCAGCGCGCGCCTAAGCGCCGCCATGCAAATGCGCGCCAGCGAATTTCTCGGCGCCGACCTGCTGCTCAATGGCAGCTCAGCGGCCAGCGCGGGACAAATAACCCCCGGTTTAGCCCTGGGCCTTAAACACGCGCAACTGGTGGAATTTGCCAGCGTAATTGCCACCGACAACGGCATTCAACTGGCCAGCGTCAAAGCCGCCGACAGCGCCTATCCGCTGCGTGGCCAGTTAAAAAGCGCGCCAGCACTGGAGGCGCCAGACAGTGCAGGCGGCGGACCGCAACCAGGTGAGGCCTGGGTCGAGGCACGCCTGCTGCTGGCCTTGAACCTGAACATCGGCGATCAAGTCGAAGTGGGCAACAAGCCCCTGCGACTCACCCGGGTGCTGACCTACGAGCCGGATCGGGCGGGGGATTTTTACAGCCTCAGCCCACGGCTGTTGATGCACCTGGATGACCTGGCCACTACGGGTGTGATCCAGCCCGGCAGCCGAGTCAGCTACCGCGAGCTGTGGCGCGGCACGCCTGAGCAACTCGCCAGCTATAGACGCGTCATAGAGCCGAACCTAACGGCCCAGCAGAAACTGGAAGACCCGCGCAGCGGCAATCAGCAGATTGGCAGCGCCCTGGGCCGCGCCGAACGCTACCTCAACCTGGCCAGCCTGGCCGCCGTATTGCTCGCCGGCGTCGCTGTGGCCCTGAGCGCCGCCCGCTTTGCCAGCCGGCGCTTGGACGCCAGCGCCCTGCTGCGCTGCCTGGGCCTGTCACGCCACGAAACCCTGGCCTTGTTCAGCCTGCAACTGGCGCTGCTCGGCTTGCTCGCCTGCGGCCTGGGCGCCGTACTCGGTTGGCTGGCCCAGCACGGTTTGTTTTATCTGCTGCGCGGCTTGCTGCCGGCCAACGTGCCGCCCGGCGATTTGCTGCCAGCATTGGCGGGCATGGCCTGCGGCCTCACCGCGCTGGCCGGCTTTGCCCTGCCGCCGTTGGCCGCACTGGGCCGAGTGCCGCCACTACGGGTATTACGCCGCGACTTGCTGCCGGTGCCGCCCAGTTCCTGGCTGGTGTATGGCGCCGCCCTGCTCGCCCTCGGCCTGATCATGTGGCGCTTGAGTCTGGATTTACCCCTGACCCTGGCGTTGCTGGGCGGCGGACTGATCACCGCAGTGCTGCTCGGTGGCTTGCTGCTGCTGAGTTTGCAGGCGTTACGCCGACTACTGAGCAATGCCAGCCTGCAATGGCGGCTGGGCCTGGGCCAGCTGCTGCGCCATCCGCTGGCCGCCGCCGGGCAGAGCCTGGCGTTCGGCTTGATTCTGCTCAGCATGGCCTTGATCGCCCTGCTGCGCGGCGAGCTGCTCAGCACCTGGCAGGCACAACTGCCGGCGCAAACCCCCAATCTGTTCGCCTTAAACGTGCTGCCAGCGGAGAAAGACGCCTTTATCGCCCACCTGCAACAACTGTCGCCAACGCCACCGCTGCTCTACCCGGCGCTGCCTGGTCGTTTGACCGCAATCAACGGCCAGCCGGTGAACGAATCTGCCAACAAGGATGAGCGCGCCCTGAATCGCGACCTGAGCCTGTCGTGGAGCGCCGAATTACCACCGGGCAATCGCCTACTGGCCGGTGAGTGGTGGACGAACGCAGCCAGCGGCCCGGCTAACGCTAACAAGCCGAATTTGCCAGGGGTCTCGGTCGAGGCGCAGCTGGCGAAAAAGCTGAAAATTAAGCTCGGCGACCGCTTGAGCTTTAGCATCGGCGCCGCTCAGCGGGATGCCCAGGTGCGCAGCTTGCGCGAACTGCATTGGGACAGCTTGCAGCCGAACTTCTACATGGTCTTCGAGCCCGGCGCCCTGCAGGATTTGCCCCTCACCTACCTGACCAGCTTTTACTTGCCGCCCGAGCATGAGCGGCAACTGATTGAGCTGGCCCGCGCCTTCCCGGCGGTGACCTTGCTGCAAGTGGATGCGCTGCTGGCGCAACTGCGCAACATCCTCGCGCAAGTCACCTTGGCAGTGGAATGGGTGCTGCTGTTTGTCTTGGCCGCCGGTTTGAGCGTGCTGTTTGCCGGTTTGCAATCGACCCTCGATGAGCGCACCCGACAAAGCGCCCTGCTGCGCGCTCTCGGGGCCGAGCGGCGGTTACTCAACCAGGCCCGGCTGCGCGAATTTGCACTGCTCGGCGCCGCCAGCGGACTGATCGCCGCCCTCGGCTGCGAGCTGGTCAGCGCATTGCTGTACAACCTGGTGTTCAATATCAACTGGCACCCGCACCCATGGTTGCTGGTATTGCCACTGCTCGGCGCCGTTTTGGTGGCCAGCGCCGGACTGTTGGGCACCCGCCGGGCGCTGAACGCCAGCCCATTAACGGTGCTGCGCGACGGCTAAAGTTGGGTCGATTATTTTTACCGGGCTCATCCTTGTTAGAATCGACCTTCACTTTCCATGTGCACTTTTTATGAGCCGTTATCGTCCCCCCCGCTCCGCCGGCACCGCGTTAATCACCCCCGAGGGTGAGGCGCGGATGCGTGCCGAATTCCATGAGCTCTGGCATGTGCGCCGTCCGCAGGTAACCCAGGCGGTCAGCGAAGCGGCAGCCCAGGGTGATCGCTCCGAGAACGCCGAGTACACCTATGGCAAAAAGATGCTGCGTGAGATCGACAGCCGGGTACGCTTTTTAACCAAGCGACTGGAAAGCCTCAAGGTTGTCAGCGCCCAACCCAGCGATCCCGGCAAGGTGTATTTCGGCGCCTGGGTCAGCCTCGAAGACGAAGACGGCAACGAATCACGCTATCGCATCGTCGGCCCGGATGAGCTGGACCTAAAAACCCAGCTGATCAGCATCGACTCGCCGATGGCCCGAGCCCTGCTGGGTAAAGCCCTGGATGCCGAGGTGCGGGTGCAAACCCCAACGGGTGAAAAAACCTGGTACATCACGGCCATCGATTACCCCTGAGCCACGCAACCACACTGCAAAAAACTGCCGCTGTTAGCGCTCTCTGATCCAATTTGCGCCACCGCCCGGAGATCCATCGATGTCTGCGATTGAACTGCTCGCCGCCGCACTGGGGGTACTGGCCGTCTGGCTTACCGTGCGGCAAAACCCCTGGTGCTGGCCGATCGGCTTGGCGATGGTGGTGATTTATTGCTGGATTTTCTACGACGTCAAACTCTACTCCGACATGCTGCTACAAGGCGTCTTTGCGCTCTTGCAGCTCTATGGCTGGTGGCAGTGGACCCGTGGCGGCCAGCAACAGCACGGGCGCCAGGTCAGTAACCTAAGCCTGTCGGGGCTGCTGCTCAGTCTCGGCATCGGCGCCATAGGCAGCCTGGCGCTTGGCTATCTGATGGCCAGCTACACCGATGCCGCGCAGCCCTGGCTGGACGCTGGCCTGACCGCGTTTAGCCTGGTGGCGCAGGTGTGGATGGCGCAAAAGCGCATCGAGAACTGGCCGCTGTGGCTGGTACTGGATGTGCTCTATGTCGGTCTGTTTATTTACAAAGAGCTGTACCTCACCGCCGGCCTGTATGGGCTGTTTTGCCTGCTGGCGCTGCACGGTTGGCAGCAATGGCGACGCGCGCAAAGCCTGGCAGTCAATCCGTGAAAGTGCTGGTGTTGACCGGCCCCGAATCCAGCGGCAAGAGCTGGCTGGCGGCCGAGATTCAGGCCGAATTTGGCGGCCTGATCGTCGGCGAATACGTGCGGCATTTTATCCAGCAAGAACAGCGCGACACCTGCTACGCGGACATCCCGCAGATCGCCCGTGGCCAGCTCGATTGGGAAGATGCTGCACGGACCAACCGTCCGCCCTTGCTGATTCTCGACACCCATCTGCTGAGTAATATGCTCTGGAGCCAGGCGCTGTTTGCCGATTGCCCAGCCTGGCTTGAGGAGCAACTGCTCGCCCGCACCTATCACCTACACCTGCTCCTGAGCCCCGCAGATGTACCCTGGGTCGACGATGGCCAGCGCTGCCAGCCACAACTGGCCGAGCGCCAGCAGTTTTACCGCAGCTGCCGCGACTGGCTTGAGCTACACCAGCAACGCTACCTTGAGCTACAGGGTAACTGGCCGCAACGCCGCCAAGAGGCGCTGCTTGAGGTCGGGAAATGGCTACAAAGCGGCTCTAAAACACCGCCTGCGGCCAACTAGAAGCGCCTACGTGCCAACGCCCGGCCAAGCAAAACTGTTTCACCGCTGATACAGGCTGAGCGGCGCTTAACACTGAGCCACTAGCCTGCAGCCTGCACAGCCGTGGATGTTTCATTAATGAAACAGTCGCGAACAATCGAGCAAGCCCCTGGCAGTGCTGGGCTACAGGCTTTTTCAGGGCAAAAAAACCACCCGTGCATGTTGCGTCAATGAAACACCAGCGTCCCGCAAAGCCCCAGACAAGGCCAATAACCGCTTGTTTTTAATGAAAAT
>JAIERD010000476.1 GCA_019747155.1 Pseudomonadaceae bacterium | reverse complement strand
CAAGAGCACGCCACGCGATGGGTCTGGACATACAATCACGAACGGCCAAATATGGCGATTGGAGGCATAACCCCCAAACAGAAGTTGGCCCTCGTGGTCTGACCTCTACTTCTGAGCGGTACTAAAAATGGGGGGATTACCCCACTTCAGCATCTTCAAAATCACCAGCACAAACGCCTGGCTCTTTGCCTCGTTATCCAGATAGCAATTCCGCTGGGAGAACCTCGACATGCAAAAGCCTCATTTCTGTAGACTATGAATCCAAGCTAGCATATTGATTGATACGCTAGAAAACCTCGCCCACCCACAAAATACGACTTGCAATCATGTCCGAAGAATTACCAACCTTGAACAGTTGGAAAAATGAAACAAATAATCGCCTAGAGTCGGCAATAATGGAGTGCTTCCAGAAAAGCGACATTGGTGGCTGGCAAGAGAACCACATCACGACAATGGTGATCGATGCCATATCAAAAGGAGGAACTTACTTAGAATGGGCAGACTGCCCGCAACGCGCACAATGGAAAGCCTACAAACTAAATGGCAAACACGAATACAATTACGGCGACATTGCAGTAATTGTAAAAATATGGCTTACATCAGCGAGCTTTGTTGAAGGTATCGCATTTTATGAAGCCAAAAAGCAGTACTTCAAAGACCAAAATCCAACAGGATTTCGAGCGCTTAAAACCGACCAACTCCTAAGAATCAGCAGAACAACATCCTCAAGCCAAGTTCTTTTGTATGATGCCGATGAAAATCAGGGTGCCAGGGCAACCGCCTTACCTACAAGTTTCGCACACTCCCTAGCAGACTCAGGATTCGAAGAAAGCAACGGAAGAGTGCTCCATCATTTCGGTCGCAATTGGATATTAGTTCTTGCCAACAATTTCCGAGGCTTTGAGCTAGATTTCTCTTTCGACGCAGTGACCACCATCAAGAACCTTGCAACCGAGAATCGACTTCCTTTTGTACTTAACACTCAAATTGCAGCTCTGCCAGGCATCGACTTAGAGCTTGATGAAGCGCCCTCATATCTTTCTGGCTACTCCCAAATTGCAGGCACAAAGTCGCCCCCTGACTTGGGCGCGCCACTACCTACCCAGAGTCCGGGCCCCAGATATTAGACGGTAGTTATTTATCGAAACGACATAGCCTCACCATCGAGGGGAGAAGCCTCAACCCTGAGCAGCTCCCCGTATTCAAAGCCTGCGGCCGACAAGAATAGGAAATATCACTCTGATTCGTGTCGTGTTGCACCAGCCCAGTCAGCGGCAATATTCACCCAATCAACATTGCGCTCGCTCTTACCTGTCCAAACAGCCCAGTAGTCAGGGTCGTCCGACCACGGACGATGCTTTTTAGGCAAGTCAGACATCTCTACTAGAACCGGTATAGGCGTAGCCCACCCCAGCAGGATCGCTTGCCGGGACGGCAAGCTAGGCAGTTCTCTAAGCAATCCGCCAATATTGTCAGGTACAAGGCGCCTCACAAGATCCTGGTCACTGTCGTTGACTATCCGGTGAAGCAAGAAGGTATTGCATTGGGCAAGAATTGTCGGCGAAAGCTCTGAGGGGCGCTGTGATGACAGCACGAGTCCTAAACCGAATTTCCTGCCCTCTCTTGCTATCTTTTCGAAGGTTTCTCGGCACAACTTCGCAGCCGAGGAGGAGTCATCATCCCAGCCTTTTTTCACAAAGGTGTGAGCCTCTTCTAAGACCATAACAGTTGGAAGAGTACTTCCATCCGGGTGGGCACGGCGATAGCGCTGGAGTGACTCGAATACAAGGCGACCAAGCACGGCAACAACTACATGAACGATTTCAGATGGCACGAGCGAGAGATCTATGACCGCAATTGGCCCATTGTGACCGTTATGTCCCCCAACATAGTTTTCCAGCCAATCAGAGAACACAACAGGTGGATTGCTTGTGATTACCTCTCCGAGTTGCTGGTCGGCTAGCATCCCCCTAATGCGTAGGCCCAGCGTTGAGATGAATCCCGCTAGGTTACCGCCTTGCTCAGTCGCGATCCGATCGAGATGGTCTGCTAGTAAATCAACGTCAAAGTAGCTAGGAATGTCTTCACCGATAGGGGCGCCGACAGCCAGTTCAGGCAGACGCTCGATGATACTGACCATTTTGGCCCGGACGCCCTCTAAGTCTGCCACTCTGAAGTCATTGAAATATGCGCCGGAGCGGCGAGACTCAATCACCGCTTGAATGGCCTCTGATAGGACTCTGATGTCGAATTGATCTTGCTCGTCTGTAACTTCCGCAGCGAAGGTCGTAGTGTCCGCAGCAACAGATTCCAAAAATCTCGCGCAATCAAATCGAGCCTTTGCCGAACCGGAAAATGAGGCTATCCCCTGCATCAGAAAGTCCGTGATACGTATGGAGTAAGAGGTTAGATACCGTCTGATAACCGCATCTCTGGGGGCCCCCTCCGCCATACCGCTCTTAAGCTCCCGTATCCCTTGAAACAGCAAGGGTCTTTGAACACCTGGTTGAGCGTTTGCAACTGCCCCCCATTCGTGGCCGTTCCAGAGCCAAGCAGGGACATTTAACGGGCGCTCTGTTCCTTGCACCGGAGGGACACGGAACAACCGCACTCCTCCCTCGATGTCGGAGAAAGACTTTGCATACTCCCCGTTGGGATCAAGCACAATGAAACGGGCATTGGGGAAGCCCTCTCGGCCGTCCTTTGCACGCTGAGCACTAGCGGCCTCCAGCGACCACCTTATGAGACCGGCGACCGAGCAAGACTTTCCACTTCCCGTGTTCCCCAGTACAGCGAGATGACGGCCGAATAACTTGTCCGGATCCACGAGGATGGGTGCATCTGCGGCCATAGGAGACGTACCGATCTTTACCCGGCGATCCGCATCGTTAGCCCCCACGATTGCAGCCACTTGCTCAGGAGTGGGAATAAGTACCTGGTCCCCGACCGATGAGAACGCTACCACCCCTCGCGACAGCTCATAAACGATCTTTCCCGTGTTCCTATCTCGTCGATTCGTTAGAGTGCCGATGGGATTTACCATCATCTTTCTGGCAGGAAACGGGAGGTCTACAAGACCAAGGTCCCCGGACTCTCGACGCTTTGGGTAAATCGCACGCTCAACACCCATCCACGAAACGAAGCATACGGTCGCCCCAGCCTCATTTGGGACAAGTACGTAACTATTGAGCCTTGGAAACGCCGCTGGAGACCCAGCGTTGAACGCAGTGGACTGAGGTGTATCTAGACCCAATAGCACGCTAATTTCATCCGGCGCTACCGACTCTACGACCCCGACTACGAGCCCAGCTAGAAACTCGACAGGACTTGTCATTTCTCACCGCCTTGCGGAAGAGGCGGTAGCGGCATCACGGGCACAGGAGGTATTGGAAGAGCCTGCGAAACTGGTAGCACTGGCGCAGCAGGTACTGGCGGCGGAGGTGGCGCAGGAGGTACTGGCAAAACAGATGGAACTGGAAGCTCTTGTCCATCACCACGCCCCGGTGCCTCATTTAATGGGGCTCTGTTCTTGAGCAGTTCGGCGACCCGGCCCGATACCAAGTCTATTGCAGGCTTGGGGAGGTAGCTTTCAACGATTCTCTCCAGTCCGGCGAAGTGCGGGCCAACCAGCAAAGAGACCTGAGCAGGACGGCTTGTTCTCTCAAGGAAGCCCTTCAAGCGGTCATCGATTGAGTAGCCAAAGACCACTATATGCGTTGAGGGTATGGTCAGCATATCCGCCAGGATGCGGTTGATATGGTCATCTCCGAAGCCGTACCCGTACAGGACAACTGCAGCGTTTGGACGACACAACGCTGCGGCCATATCGCGGAAGATTTCAGCGTATGGGTAAGCTGTGGTTTCCACATCTTTCGCCGCGCTGGGGTAAATCATGACGGTTTCGGTCGGACTGCTGGGGACGTTCCGCCCATCTTTTCCCTCACCGAACGATATGCCTCGCCGCAGAATTTTCCTCGTCCTTGGGTCCATGTGCCAATCCAACGACCCATGCACCTTGCTGAGCCTGATTACGCCTTCCATGAAGCGTGGCTCACCTCGGACTCCAGGAGGATTGTAGTGGTAGTCCACGTCGACCCTTGAAGAGCGGAACACAGGCTCAAGAGCCCCTACGAACCTATCTATCACCCGCAGACCAGCCAAGTCACAGCCGTACTCAATCAGGCGGTCATAGTTAGTGGTGAATACATGCAGCCTTTCCCGGGAGGCAGATCTGCTGGCAAAACTGAGTAGGAAAGTTTGAAGGCATGAGATGGCCTTCTCCCAATCACCTGCGGCAGCACCAGCAATACCCTCCTCGGTCGCCAATACCGAGCCAAGGAACTCGGTCATGCGGGCGTCTAGCGCCTTCTTCAGCTCCAGGTGTAAATCTTTCTGCTCGACGATCTCCAGCGCCTCCAGAACAGCCAGCCCCGTACGGAATTGGTCCTCTATGTTCGCATTGCCCCGTCCCATGGCTGGTGCACTTCGCCTCGCATGAGCGTCAATTTTTGCATCAAGTGAAGTACCCAGTGGCCGGGCGCTCATATCAGACAATGTGGCCTTAGCCAGATCAGCGACTGCGACTGTAAATCCACTTCCAATCAGCAGATTCAGGTGCTCAGCCTGGAAGACTGCGGATAGCCAAGGCTCTAGACGCTTTCGAGCCTTGGCCGCGAACAGCTCCAATTCCTCAGCCTGACCTTCTGGTGGGACATCATCGAACCACTCCTCGCTGGTCCCAATTTTGTAACCGTGCGCCTTGTATTGTGTTGCCATCCTTTATCCCATCCATTGGAAGCTTTGGCTGTCATTGAGTAGCTCCATGACTGCTCCTACACCGGCAGTAATGGCTATATGTTTCGGCCAACATAGTCGGCTTAGCTTTCCAAGGTCAATTGCACCTGAATTCATAGAATAAGTGCAACGTTTGAAACGATAGGCAGAGAGTCAGCCACCGGTAGAATCCAGGCTCTC
>JAIERD010000489.1 GCA_019747155.1 Pseudomonadaceae bacterium | reverse complement strand
GGCAATCGCATAGAAGAAACAGTACATCGCCGCCAGGCCGTAGCCAGTGCGCCACAGATGCCCTGGGAGGCGCTGGGTCCGCAGTGGGGCAAAGCCTTTGAGCAGGATCAGTGGCAGAAAAAACACCACGCCGACCAGGTTGCGAAAGAACACCACCGACTCGTTATTGACGCTTAGCGACACCTCGCGAATGCCGACGCCCATCAACGAAAACAGCAAGGCTGAAAGTGCCAGCAAGGCGGCGCCTTGTAGCGGTTTTACTGTGCGAGCAAGTATGACGGGCGGCATGGCTCAGGCACGCAGCAGCGGGTAAAGCTCGTTAAGCAGCTTGCGCCGGCCAAACACCAGCTGCCAGCGACTACCGCCCAGCTGCCGCCAGAGTCGGGCGGCACGAATACCAGCGAGTAAAATTGCGCGGATTTTCGAAGCGTTGCTAGCTTGCTGCAGGTGGCGCATATCGCCTTGCACCTGAATGCGTCGGGGAAAGGTGCTGAGGGTGTCCTGATACAGGCTGCCGCTGGCAGCAATCACGTTGTCGTGCACCAGGCCAAAGTGTTGCACCTGTTGCTGGATTTGATCGAGGCGGCTGCCGATCACCTGCAGTAGGTCGTCGCGCTTGGCCAGCTTGCGCTCCAGGCCCAGCAGCGCGAGGGCGTAGCGCAGTGGTTCGCGTTGCAGGGCGGCCGGATTGCGCTCCAGGGCGCCGACCAACGCGCGGTAGCCGTCGCGTAAATTCAGGTCGTCGCCACCGAACACTTCGAGAGTGCTGCCCGGGTCGCGAACCAGCAGGCTGCCGAGCATGCAGCCGAGTTCGGCTTCGCTGACTTGCCCGCTCTTGGCGATTTTATCGACCAAGAACGCCGCCTCAAAAACTGCGCCAAGGGCGATCAGTTGTTCCTGAATCGGGTTCATGGACGCACCTGGCTGAAGTCCCAGGCTTGCGCCGACTCAATCACGCCGCCGCCCAAGCAGACTTCACCGGCATAGAACACCACCGACTGGCCTGGCGTGACGGCACGCTGCGGTTGCTCAAAGACGGCGCGATAACCGTCGCTGGTTTGCTCCAGGGTGCAGGCTTGATCGCTTTGCCGGTAGCGAACCTTGGCGGTTAGTTGGCGCGGGCTGCTGAGGTCGAGGGGGTTGACCCAGAACATTTCCGAGACCAGTAGCGCCTGGGAAAATAACAGCGTGTGCTCGTTGCCTTGACCAACCAGCAACACGTTGCGCGCCATGTCTTTGCCCAGCACATACCAAGGCTCATCGCCGGCGTCTTTCAAGCCGCCGATGCCCAGGCCCTGGCGCTGGCCGATGGTGTGGTACATGAGGCCGTGATGCTGACCAATCGACTCGCCATCGGTGGTTTCGATAACGCCCGGTTGGGCCGGTAGATACTGCTTGAGGAAATCGCTGAAGCGTCGCTCGCCGATAAAGCAGATGCCGGTGGAGTCTTTCTTCTTAGCGGTCGCCAGTTGGTGTTTCTCGGCAATCGCGCGTACCGCCGGTTTTTCCAACTCGCCGACCGGGAACAGGGTTTTTGCCAGCTGTTCGCCACCGACGGCATGCAAGAAGTAGCTCTGGTCCTTATTGGGATCCAAGCCTTTAAGCAGCTCGGTACGCCCGTCAATGTCGCGGCGGCGCACGTAGTGGCCGGTGGCGATCAAGTCGGCGCCGAGCATCAGGGCGTAATCTAGAAAGGCTTTGAACTTGATTTCGCGGTTACAGAGGATGTCCGGGTTGGGCGTGCGCCCGGCCTTGTATTCGGCCAGAAAGTGCTCGAAGACGTTATCCCAGTACTCGGCGGCAAAGTTGGCGGTGTGCAGTTTGATGCCAATTCGATCGCAGACCGCCTGGGCATCGGCCAGGTCATCCATGGCCGTGCAGTACTCGCTGCCGTCGTCCTCTTCCCAGTTCTTCATGAACAGGCCTTCCACTTGATAGCCTTGCTCAAGCAGTAGTAGGGCGGAGACGGAGGAGTCGACACCGCCGGACATGCCGACAATGACGCGCGGTGAAGACGGCTTTGGAGTTGAATCAGGCATGGGTATTCAATCGGCAACGGCAAAATTTAGACGCCGATTCTATCAGGCGCAGGCGCTGCTGGGCGGATCAGCTTGCAGGGCGAATCAGGGCCAGCGAAAAACGTTCGCCGCTCAGGTAGTCATCAATGCACTGCAAAACCAACTCGCTGCGCCAGCGCTCTGGTTGTGCGAGGAGCTCGGCGCGGGTCAACCAGCTTGGGCCGATAATGCCTTCATCCAGCGCCAGGTCTGGGTTGTGGCGCAGGGCGTTGCCGGTAAAGCAGATGCGCTGATAGGTCACGCCATTGCTCGGCGCGGTGTACAGGTAAATGCCGGTCAGGGCGGTAATCTCGACATCCCAGCCGGTTTCTTCGAGCGTTTCGCGAATAGCGGCCTGAATGAGACTTTCGTCGGCTTCCAAATGTCCGGCAGGCTGATTTAATACAGCGCGGCCATTGGCCATTTCTTCGACCAGTAAAAACCGACCTTGGTCTTCGATGATGGTGGCTACAGTTACATGGGGAGTGAAACGCATGGGCAGCTCCTTAAGCGGTGCGCAATATTAGCCTGCGCATTTGCGCCGAGCGAGTCTAAGCTCAAAAGCTCGGTGAGCGCTGAAGCGACCTAATGTTTCACCGGCAAGGGGCAATCTGTCGCAGTTTGTAGTGATGCGGTAGTTTGACTACAAAGGGCTGCTGATGGCCTACTTTAGGCTGTCGCAATCCTGTAAGAAGATGGCTGTTTGAAGGAAAATGCGTGACTTTCTGTAGAAAAACTACAAGAATGTTTGCTTACCAAAAATCATAAATAGCAATCTGTCGTGCCATCCGCGCGGCAGTTTTTAGACCACGAAAACCAAGGAGTCCAGCATGGGATACCAAAAGATCCAGGTGCCAGCAGGCGGCGACAAAATCACCGTAAATGCCGACTTTTCAATCAATGTACCCAACAATCCAATCATTCCTTTTATCGAGGGTGATGGCATTGGCATTGATATCAGCCCGGTGATGATCAAGGTCGTCGATGCGGCGGTTGCTAAAGCCTATGGCGGCGAGCGCAAGATTGCCTGGATGGAAGTCTACGCCGGCGAAAAAGCCACCCAGGTTTACGATCAAGACACTTGGCTGCCGAAAGAAACCCTCGAAGCCGTGCGTGATTATGTGGTCTCTATCAAGGGTCCGCTGACCACTCCAGTGGGCGGTGGTATTCGCTCGCTGAACGTTGCCATGCGTCAGGAACTCGATCTCTATGTTTGCCAGCGCCCAGTGCGTTGGTTCACCGGCGTGCCAAGCCCGGTGAAGAAGCCACAAGATGTCGACATGATTATTTTCCGCGAAAACTCGGAAGACATTTATGCCGGTGTTGAGTGGAAAGCCGGCTCCGCTGAGGCGATCAAAGTGATCAAGTTCCTCACCGAAGAAATGGGCGTTAAAAAGATTCGCTTTACCGACATGTGCGGTATCGGCATCAAGCCAGTGTCGGAAGCCGGTACCAAGCGTCTGGTTCGCAAGGCACTGCAGTACGCCGTGGACAATGACCGCAGCTCGATGACCATCGTGCACAAAGGCAACATCATGAAGTTCACCGAAGGTGCCTTCAAAGAGTGGGCCTATGAAGTAGCCACTACCGAGTTTGGCGCTGAGTTGTTGGATGGCGGTCCTTGGATGCAATACAAGAATCCGAAAACCGGCAAAAACATCGTGGTTAAAGATGTGATCGCCGATGCGATGCTGCAGCAAATTCTGCTGCGTCCGTCTGAGTACGATGTGATCGCGACCCTCAACCTGAATGGCGACTACCTGTCTGATGCCCTGGCAGCAGAAGTTGGCGGTATCGGCATCGCGCCAGGTGCGAACCTGTCCGACACCATTGCCATGTTCGAAGCGACCCACGGTACTGCACCCAAGTACGCAGGTCTGGACAAGGTTAACCCGGGCTCGTTGATCCTCTCGGCCGAGATGATGTTGCGCCACATGGGCTGGCTGGAAGCTGCTGACCTGATCCTCAAGGGCACTGAAGGTGCTATCGCGGCGAAGACTGTTACCTATGACTTCGAACGTTTGATGGAAGGCGCCAAACTGATGTCTTGCTCGCAGTTCGGTGATGCGACTATCGCGCACATGTAATGCTGCCCTTAATGGCAAAAAGTTGTTCGTAGGCTGTGTGAAAGCTCAGCCTACATCCAAACGCAAACGCCCCGACTAGTTCGGGGCGTTTGCGTTTGCGGTGCTTGAAAGAGGGGGCGCCGGGTAGTGGGCTGAGTTGGCGTTCTATGGCTGCTGGAAGTCCCGTCGCCCTCAGTGATTTGCATGAAAGCAGTCTGATTCCATTCCCCAGTCGCGCTCATAAAAAAGCCCGTATCCTGGGATACGGGCATTTTTTACATCACTTGCGCGGACCGGTGTTAAACCGCAGCGTTATGCCTGCCAGCGCTTCAGCACCAGGGAGGCGTTGGTGCCGCCAAAGCCGAAGCTGTTGCTCATCACTACGTTGGCGCTAAAGTTTTCGCGGGTTTCACGCAGGATAGGCAAGTCGGCAACCTCGGGGTCGAGGGTTTCGATGTTGGCCGATGCGGCGAGGAAGTTGCCTTCCATCATCAGCATGCAGTAGATCGCTTCGTGCACACCGGCGGCGCCCAGCGAGTGACCCGACAGGCTCTTGGTCGAGCTGATCAGTGGCGCCTTGTCGCCAAACACTTCACGCACGCCACGGCTTTCAGCCAAGTCGCCAACCGGCGTCGAGGTGCCGTGGGTGTTGAGGTAATCGACCGGCTCGTTGACGGTGGCCAGTGCTTGCTGCATGCAGCGCACCGCACCTTCGCCGCTTGGCGCGACCATGTCGTAACCGTCGGAGGTGGCGCCATAGCCGATGATTTCGGCGTAGATTTTAGCGCCACGTTTCAGGGCGTGTTCCAGCTCTTCAACCACTACCATGCCGCCGCCGCCAGCGA
>JAIERD010000057.1 GCA_019747155.1 Pseudomonadaceae bacterium | reverse complement strand
GCGCTGCTGGAAGCGGCCCAAGATCAACTGAAACGCAGCAGCGACGCCTTCACCGAGCGCGTGCAACAACTGTCGGCCAAGCTGCAACTGGTCGGCCGGCAACTCGCCGACCTCGAAGCCAAGGAGCGCACCCTGGAAGACGCCCTGCGTCGCCGCCAGTTGCTGCCAACCAATCTGCCGTTCGGCGCGCCCTTTCTCGACCCGGTCGATGATTCGCTGGATAACTTGCTGCCGCTGCTCAATGACTATCAGGACAGCTGGCAAGGCCTGCAACGCATCGACGGGCAGATCGAAGCACTCTATGCCCAGGTGCGCTTAAAAGGCGTGGCCAAATTCGACAACGAAGACGATGTCGAACGGCGCCTGCAACTGCTGATTAACGCCTACGCCCACTGCCAGGATGAGGCCATTACCCTGGCCAAGGCCCGTCGTGCGGCGGTGACTGATATCGCCCGCACCCTGCGCAATATCCGCAGCGACTACGACAATCTCGAACACCAACTGGCGCTGTTCAACCGCGAGATCAACAAACGTCAGGTCTCCAACCTGGAAAGCTTTCGCATTGTGCTGGCGCCGAACAAGGACGCGCTCAAGCACATCGACCAGATCATCCACAGCGCCGGCCAGTACGAAGAAGGCGAGACCCTCTCGGTGTTTGACCTGACCCAGTCCGTCGAACAGGACTCGCGCAACGAAGAGGCCAAGGAATATCTGGCCCGCCTGGTCGCGGCCAATCACAACCAACTGGGCCTCAAGGATTTGTTCGAACTGGCCTTCGAGATCACCAAGGTCGGCGGCGCGCCGGTGGTGCACACCGACATCGACGGTGCGGCCTCCAACGGCACCACCATGACCATCAAAGCGCTGACCAACATGTACTTGTTGCTGCACCTGATGGACCGCGAACGCGCCGGCCAGATTCGCCTGCCCTACTACCTCGATGAGGCGGCCGACATCGACGAACGCAATCAACAAGCCCTACTGGAAACCAGTCTGCAACTGGGTTTTGTGCCGATTCTGGCCAGCGTTAAACCGCAGGTTTCCGCCCATGTGGCAATCGACCTGGAGGCTGGCAGCGGACCGCAGGGAATCTATCTGGATGAAGCAGACTGGAAATACATTCGCCAACGCGATCAAGCCAGCAGCGAGCACGCCGCAACGACGAAAGTAGGCGCGCCTGCCTAATTCAGCACTGCCATAAACGACTAGGGCCGCATTCGCGGCCCTAGTCGTTTAAGTTGCGCTATTTACCCAGCGCAATCTTCGGTGACCACTGCAGCCACTCATCCTTAGGCTCGGCGTTAAGCATAAAGGTTTGCCCGGGACGCGCAGGATTGCCCATCAGCGGAACATCCGGGGTAGCGAAGGAAATCCCCCCTTCCAGCAACGACTCCAGCGAATCGGTGCGCAGCTTTACCCCCTTGAATAAACCCGCATCGACGGTAACCCCACTGGTATTCCAAAAACGCGTACCGCTGTGCACCAAGGTGGCATAACGCGGATCAATCAATACATGCAACAAGACCAAATCGGAGGTAGGTCCAAGCTCGTAATCCAACACCTTACCCACCGGAATTTCACGATAACTGATCAACACACCGGGCTTGATCGAGCCGCGCGAGGGCGCACTCAGCACAAGCTTCAAGCCTTGCTGCGAAGGGCTATTGGTTGCGCTGGGTGCTTGCGACTGGGCGATAAAACTTGTTTGCGCAGCGGTTCCAGCAGGAGCGGGTTGCACATCCAAGTACAGACCCGTTACCAAGGTGTCCAGATTAGCCAAACGAACCAAACTCACCTCAGGCTTGACCACCCAGAACTGACTGCCCGTGCGTGCAATACGATCAGCGGCCTTAAGAATCCGCGCATGCAAAATGACCGACTTGAGATCATCGGTCAGTTCAACCTCATCAATCTTACCGACATCAATACCCTTAAAGCGGATTGGCGTACCCACATTCAGACCATCACCGGTGCCGACCTGAATCGTCACCTCAACACCTTTCTCCAAGGCCTTATCGCGATCCGCAAATAGGTTGAACTGCGGTAAACGCCCCTTGAGTGAGGCGGCTTGAGTGTCTGGTGTTTCAAAGGTAATGCCACCGACCAACAAGCTCTGCAACGACTCGCTCTTAACTTCGATCCCGGACAAACCACCCGTCAAGGTGACTCCGCTAGCATTCCAAAAACGTGTGGAGCTGTTTACCAACCCGGAAAACTCAGGATCAATATGCACACCCAAGAGGACCTGCTTACTATCCGCCGAAAGCCGATAACTTTGCACCGCTCCGACCTGTACCTGACGGAACAGTATCGGGCTGCCTACCGATAATGAGGCGAGCTTGCTGCTAACCAACACTAGATGTAAGCCCGGCGAGTTTAAGTCCATGGCTGGCGGCTTGGCCAACGCCACGAACTCACGCTTATTGCGGGCGTTTTTTGCACCGGGACGGATAGCAATATAATTGCCTTTAACCAACGCCTCGATACCGGATATGCCACCGAGTGAAATAGACGGTTTAACCACCCAGAATTCAGCGCCGTCCGTCATGTAGTCTTCGGCCACCGGATCCATCAATAATTCGGTATTTGCGCTAACCAGATCATCGCTAACTTTAAGCTTTTTTAACAAGCCTACTTGCACACCATTAAACATCACCGGCGTGCTACCAGCACTTAATCCGTCATAGCTTGGAAAATTAACCACCACTTTGAAACCGGACTGCGCCTCTTCAAAGTCGCTATACAAGCGAAATGGCAAGCTCGGATCAGTCGGCGGACTGTCGGCTCGATTTTCCGGCGTCGCAAACGCAATACCACCAGCAACAATACTGGCGAGCGACTCAGTTCGAACTTTTATACCGCTCAGGGTTGCATCGACAGTTACACCGCTCGCATTCCAAAATCGCGTATGCTTACGGACTAAACTTGCATATTCCGGCTCGATAAAAACTTTAACATTTACACTTTTATTATCTTCCGCCAGCGCATAACTGCGAACTCGGCCGACCTGAATCTGCTTATAAAAAACCGGACTATCACGATTAAGCGAGCCCAAGCGCTCGGACTTTAACGTGATGTGCAAACCTGGCGTACTTTCAGCCAGCGGAGGTACATCATTAAGAGCAACAAATTCACGTACTGACTCGCCACTTACACCTGGGCTAGCCGTTATGTAGTTACCGGAAACCAAGGTATCCAGGCCCGTAATGCCGGCCAGGCTAACACTGGGTTTAACTAACCAAAAACGGGTGCTCGAACGCAGAAATGGCTCAATTCGTTTATCTACTTCCAGGGTTGCAGTTACACCCTTGTCTTTGCCATCCATGGCAAAATCCATGGCTGTAACCTTACCAATAGTCATACCTTTGTATATAAATTCAGTTTTCCCAACCTGAATACCTTCGCCGGTTGCAAAAGCTATCTTAATTTCTATACCCGCCTTTTGGTAAGCCTGCCAGCCTAGCCAAGAGCCGATCAATAAGGCCACCAACGGCAGCACCCAAATTGCCGACCAGTTAGACGCCGGACGAGTCTTAGCCATAGGTATGTCACTCATGATCGCTGTCGGACTCTGTATTATCCCAAATTAATCGAGGGTCAAATGTTACGGCCGCCAGCATGGTCAGAACCACCACACTGCAAAATGCCACGGCGCCAAAACCGGCCTCAATGCTGGCAAGACTGCCAAAATTTACCAATGCCACTAAAATCGTAATAACGAAAATATCCAGCATCGACCAGCGGCCGATCCATTCAATAAAGCGATACATCCAACCACGCTGACGAGCCGACAAGGGTTGTCGGCGCTCGACCGAATACAACAACAAAGTCAAACCAACTAATTTAAAGGTCGGCACCAAGATACTGGCAACGAAAACCACCAGCGCGATAGGCACCATATCGTAATGGATCAGCTCAATAACCCCCGACATGATGGTATCCGGCTGCCCTTTACCAAGCGAATAGACCGTCATAATTGGCAAAACGTTAGCCGGGATATACATCAGTGCCGCAGTCACCAGTAATGCCCAAGTTCGCCGCAGGCTGTCGGTGCGCCGGGCATGCACCCGCGCACCACAGCGCGTACAGTCTTGGCCAACGCTATCGGGTATTTGCCGATTTAACTGGTGACACTCCACGCAGATCAAAATCCCCGCATCAATGGCCCGCATGCGAATCCTCCCCAGACAAGGCTTCCCAAATCTGATGCGGCTCCATAGTCACCTCAAGCCACACCTGCACTAACAGTAAAGCAATAAAGCACGCCAACCCAAAGTCCAGGGTCGGTGAAGCAATATCAATAAGTTTAACAATGGAAACCAAAATTCCCATCAAGTAAACCTCAAGCATGCCCCACTCTCGCAGATGGTGATACATGCGATATAACAACAACCCATAACCACGACCAACATCTAGACAAATGCTAAGCAGCACCAGAAACTGAATTAATAGCTTAATTAGCGGAATAACCATACTGCAAAGAAATACCACCAGCGCAATACTTTTAAGCAGACCGCCAGCATCATACAAACTCAGCACGCCGCTCCAGATCGTATCTTCGGAGCTTTGCCCAAGAACATTAATTTGCATAATCGGTAAAAAATTTGCCGGCAAATACAGTAACAATGCCGAAAGAACCAGCGCGAGACTGCGACGGATAACTTTATGGTTATGGCTATACAACACAAAGCCGCACCGCGGGCATTCTGCTCTGTCACCGGCGGCCAACTGCGGCTTGCGCAACAGCATGTCGCATTCATGGCAACCCACCAATTCCTCTAGTGGCAGATCCGCTACCTGCCGCTGCTCCACTGAATCAACCATCAGATAACACTCAAAAAGGACAGCAATCTATGGGCGCACATTCTGCCTGCGGAAAATGAAAATAAGTAACTTTTCTTGGCCCAAAGACAAACCCCCGACCATCTTACGATGATCAGGGGTTTGGTGTTTAAGCTTGACGAT
>JAIERD010000434.1 GCA_019747155.1 Pseudomonadaceae bacterium | reverse complement strand
AGCCAAAATACAGCGCGACGAAAGCCCTAAAAAAGGCGCCAAAGATCCCGCAGAAACCCTTTGGCGGGTTGAGCTGGCCTTTGATCTGCCGCCACTGGGTCCCTTGCAAGTGCAGGCGCAATTGGCCCGCGGCAGCGTCTCAAGCCAGCTATGGGCCGAACTGCCGAGCACCGCCAACTTGATCGCAAGCGAGCTAAACCATTTACGCGAACGCCTGACTGACGCCGGGCTGAATGTCGGCGAGCTGGCCTGCCGCCAGGGCACGCCGCCACAAGGCCAACGCACGAGCCTCGAACAACGCTGGGTGGATGAAACTGCATGAAACGCCAAACCCCACGCCAAGCTATAGCCCTGAGCTACGACGGCAACAGCGCGCCAAGCCTGACCGCCAAAGGCGACGACCAATTGGCCGAGGCCATACTCGCCATCGCTCGCGAATATGAAGTACCGATTTACGAAAACGCTGAACTGGTGCGCTTGCTCGCACGCCTTGAGTTAGGCGACGCGATACCCGATGCGCTGTACCGCAGCATTGCGGAAATCATTGCCTTTGCCTGGTATTTAAAGGGCAAATTCCCCGCCGACTTTGACCCCGCGCAAGCCGGCCAGCCGCCGTTCAGCAATCCGCAGCGCTAGTCAGCCAAGCAAGGCAGTCAAAACGGGAAAGGCATGATGGGTTTAGCTTAAAGAAGGATTGCCGGCGGCAAGGATGTAGCGAGGGTTTTCAGGCTTTGGAGCGGTGTAATTTGCGCACCAACTCGGCCTCGGCGGTACTCAAGCCACAGGACTGAGTCAATTCGTCGACACTGGCGCCCAACCCGGCTAAGCGCGCGGCTTGGGTAAAAGACAAGCTATTAGGATCACGCTGCTCGATTTGATTGAGCTTGTCGGGCAGCGGCGCCACCACGCGGCGCAGCTCATGCAACTCTTCACCCATGCGGATACTGCCGGCCAGGTAGGCATCCAAGCGCCGTACTAACTCTTTGCTGCGTTGATCGCGCTGGCTATCGCGCTCGGCCTGCAGCAGTGCCTGCTGACGCTGATTCAATATCAGCCACAAGCAGGTACCCGCCAGCAAGACGCAAAAGACCGCGAGCGCAACAACCGCCACTTCAAGCATGAGTTAGAAGTTCTCCATGTCCGACCATTCTTCTTCAGACATCATTTTGTCGAGTTCAACCAATATCAGTAGCTCGCCATTCTTATTGCACACGCCTTGAATAAACTTGGCCGACTCATCGTTGCCAACGTTAGGCGCAGTTTCAACTTCCGATTGGCGCAGATAAACCACTTCAGCCACGCTGTCGACCAAGATGCCAACCACTTGCTTGTCGGCCTCAATAATCACGATCCGGCTATTGTCGGTAATCGAGGCCGAATACAAACCAAAGCGCTGACGGGTGTCGATGACCGTCACCACGTTACCGCGCAAGTTAATAATCCCCAGCACATAGCTCGGTGCGCCAGGTACCGGAGCGATCTCGGTATAACGCAACACTTCCTGAACCTGCATCACGTTGATGCCATAGGTTTCATTATCCAAACGGAAGGTTACCCACTGCAGTATGGGATCTTCGGAACCGTGTGCTGAGCTTTTATTCATGTCCAGAGCCTCATCAAAAACCGCATTCAGCGGCATACGCGGGTGCCGCGCTGTTATTACTATAGAACCTTGCACGAGCAAGGCGCCGCTATCGATTAATGTAATTGTCCGTTGACCATTCTCTTAGCCGCCCCGCTGGCAATTAACTCAGCCAGAACCGCCACATCCAGCAGCGCACACATATGTTCAATCACCGTGCCGGCCAACCAAGGCCGCTGGGTGCGCTGACCGCGCCACTTGACTGCATTGGGGTCAAGCCGAATCGAGCGACTCACCTGATGCACGGCCAAGCCCCACTCGTAGCCTTGCACCGAAATCACATATTGCAAGCCATCACGAAACTCGTCGCGGTAGCGATCTGGCATAACCCAGCGCGCCGTATCGAGCACCTTAAGATTGCCGGCGGGCGCCGGTAAAATCCCCAGAAACCAGTCTGGCTGACCAAACAAGGGGGTCAGTTCCTGGCCGGCCAACGGATAGATAGTCCCCAGACACACCAATGGCACCGCCAGTGTTAGACCCGCCACATCAAACAATAAGCACTCGAAGGGTTCCTGCGCCCAGCTTGGCGGGCCACCGGCGGGCTGCAATACCGATGGCACTGCAGGTTGCAAGGCCGGCGCTGGCTCCTCAGGTGTAACCAGCGGCACATCAACCTGTACCGGTATCACCGGCGGCATCGCCACCTGTGGCTCAGGTTGACTGATCACCACTGCGGGCGCGGGCGCCGGCACCACTACATAGTGCAAGCGCGCATCACGCACCTGTTCTTCCAGCACTGCCGTTTCAAACTCATCCAGGCTGACACTGTCTGCCAATTCGGCGGCAGCATCCTGCAACAAGGCATCCAGATAGGACATCAAGGCCAGCTGTGGGCGAGTTGCAGTGATTACCGGGCGACTCATAGAACATTTCCGTTAAAACGGCCTTTACAGCCTATCGGCCAACCACTGAACAAACTTGAGAGCCACGCATTACAGCCAACCATTTCAAGCTACCTGCGTACTGGGCTGCAACGCCAGCAACTGTTTGAGCAGCGCCCGATAAGCCAGCACTGCCCGACAGCTTGAGTCAAATTGCGAAGGCGTAAGGCCGGCGCGACTGGCATCGCGCAAGCGCGTATCGACGGGAATATAAGCCGGCCAAAGGTTTTCTGGATAGCTATTGCGCAGCACCCGTAAAGTGCTCATGGAGGCCTGGGTACGCCGATCAAACAAGGTTGGCACGATCAGATAAGGCAACGCCTGTTTGCGCGAGCGGTTGATCATCGCCAGGGTGTTGACCATTCGCTCCAAGCCCTTAACCGCGAGAAACTCGGTCTGCACCGGGATGACTAGCTGCTGGCTGGCCGCCAAGGCGTTAACCATCAAAATACCCAGCAGCGGCGGACTGTCGATCACCGCGTAATCGAACTCACCCCACAACTGCGCCAAGCTCTTAGCAATCACCAGGCCCAAGCCACTTTGCCCCGGCGACTGACGTTCCAGCGTGGCCAACGCAGTACTGGCCGGCAGTAACGCAATACGCTCATGGCTGGTGGGCAACAACAACTGCTTCGGCAAACCTTGCGGCACCACGCCCTGATGTAAAAACAGATCGAAACTGCTGTGCTCCAGAGCATCCGGATCATGGCCAAAATAGCTGGTCATGGAACCATGCGGATCCAGGTCGACCATCACCACACGCTTGCCGGCATCGGCCAGCAAACCGGCTAGGGCAATGGATGTGGTGGTCTTACCGACTCCACCTTTTTGATTGGCAACTGCCCAGACTCTCATTATTTTCGTCCTCCCGGCGCGACCATTTGCTTGCCGAGAACTGGCGCCTGCCTCATGGGGCTGGCGACTGGGAATTGACGGCACCGGCATCCGGCAACGTGGCTGTAGGCGCCGCTGCAGGTTGCGTGCCAGCCCGCTGTAAAGCGCTATCCGGGCGTGCATTGGCACTGCCAACCCCGCTCACACTGCGGCGCACCTCAAGGTTACGCGAAACCACCAACACAACCCGTCTATTCCGCGCCCGCCCCTCGGCCAAGGCATTATCGGCGACCGGCTGAAACTCGCCGTAACCGACCGCGGCTAGCCGGCCCGGATTGACCCCATCCATGGCCAGCATCCGCACGATACTGGCCGCACGCGCAGTCGACAGCTCCCAATTGCTGGGAAACTGCGCAGTATTAATCGGTAAGTTGTCGGTAAAGCCTTCGATATGCACGGGGTTCTCGTAAGGCGCCAGAATCTTGGCAATTTTTTCAATGATGCTAAACGCCATATCGGTGGGCAGTGCCTCACCACTGGAAAACAACAAACTGGAGTTGAGTTCAATCTCAATCCACAACTCGTTACCGCGCACGGTCATCTGATCTTTCATGATCATGTCACCGAAAGCCTCGCGCATCCCCTTGGCAATATCCTGCAGCGGATCTGGGGCGGTTTCACTGCGCGCACTCTCGGTTACGACCGAGACATCTGGCTCAGTGGTGCGCGGGCGCTCCTCACCAACGGGTATGGGTTTAATTGAGCGATCAGGCTGACTGAACACCCCTTCTAAACTGTCGGAAAGGATGCGGTACTTGCCCTCGTTAATTGAGGAAATAGAGTACATCACCACAAAAAAGGCAAACAACAGGGTGATGAAGTCGGCGTAGGACACCAGCCAACGCTCATGATTTTCATGCTCTTCTTGGTGCCGCCGGCGAGCCATGATTAATCCATAAAGCCTTGCAGTTTTAATTCAATCGAGCGCGGATTCTCACCTTCAGCAATAGACAGGATGCCCTCCAGCAGCATCTCCCGATAGCGTGACTGGCGCAGCGCCACGGCTTTGATCTTGCTCGCTATCGGCAGCAACAACAAATTGGCAAAACCGACACCGTAGATAGTCGCCACAAAAGCCACTGCGATACCGCTGCCCAGTTTACTAGGGTCCGCCAGATTGCCCATGACGTGAATCAAGCCCATCACTGCGCCGATAATACCGATAGTCGGCGCATAACCGCCCATGCTCTCAAATACCTTGGCGGCCTGAATATCGCGGCCTTCCTGCGTGTACAGATCAACCTCTAAAATGCTGCGAATGGCCTCAGGCTCGGCGCCGTCAACCAACAGCTGCAAGCCTTTACGGGCGTAATCGTCCTGTTCCAAATCGGCCACAGATTCGAGCCCCAGCAAACCCTCTTTACGGGCAGTCATGCTCCAGCCAACAACGCGAGCAATACCACCGGGCAAATCAATTTTTGGCGGCAGGAAAATCCAGCGAATGACTACCCCAGAACGCTTGAGCACATGCAC
>JAIERD010000158.1 GCA_019747155.1 Pseudomonadaceae bacterium | reverse complement strand
ACAGGCGAGGACGCGGAGTTTACGAGCTGTAAATGAGCAGTCCGAGCCTGTTTTTAACGCCGCATAACCGAGCGCAGTAGTTTTCACACAGCCTGAGTGGGGCGGTTTTCGCACCGATATACCTGCCATCTTAAATTACAATCGGCGCAAACCGCAGCTTAAGAGGCCTCTAACGTGGCGATTCGAACGTATCAAGGCATGACCGCGCAGCTGGGCGCCCGAGTGTTTGTCGACCCCACGGCCGTGGTGCTCGGCGATGTGACGCTGGGCGACGACAGCTCGGTGTGGCCGCAGGCGGTGATTCGCGGCGACATGCAGCGCATCCGCATCGGCGCACGGACCAGCGTGCAAGACGGCTGCGTACTGCACATCACCCATGCTGGACCGTTCAATCCAGAGGGTTTCCCGCTGCTGATCGGCGACGACGTGACCATCGGCCACCAAGCCCTGCTGCACGGTTGCACGATCGGCAATCGAGTGCTGATCGGCATGGCCTGCATCGTCATGGATGGCGCGGTGATTGAGGACGAAGTGGTGCTCGGCGCCGGCAGCCTGGTGCCACCGGGCAAGCGCCTACTCAGCGGCTATCTGTATGTGGGCCGGCCCGCGCAGCAAGTGCGCGCGCTAAGCGATAAAGAACAGGCCTATTTCCGCTACAGCGCCGCCAACTACGTAAAGCTCAAGGACCTGCATATTGCCGAGGACTATCAGTAGTTAAGGAGCCTCTGAAAAACTACTGCGCTCGGTTATGCAGCGTTGAAATCAGCCTCACAGCCGCAGGCTGAACGCGCTTTAGCGCGGCCCCGGAGGGGTGAGCGAAGCGAATCAAATGCTCATTTACAGCACGTAAACTGCGCTTTTTCGGCTGATTTCGCCTTACCTAACCATCGCTCGCTACCTTTTTCAGAGGTTCCTTAATCGTTGTTCTGATAAACGATTTTCTTGCTGCCATAGGCGCAACTGCCGACCACCATGCCTGGGTCGGTAGCATCGGCGCTGGCGACTATCTCAAGGGTGTAACTGCTGACCCCGGCGGCCTGGATTTTGATTTCGATCTCGCGCTTCAACTGCTCGCAGTCTTTGGGCGCGGCCAGCAACGGGGTGCTGAATAACATCAGGGCTAAAACGCTTAGGCGTAGGTGCATAAAAACTCCATAAAAAGGATCAATCCAGTTGCTTGCCAGTGTAACGCCAGCAGCTTGAAGCTTGCCGCTTCCTGCGCTGCGTGCGCGGCCAAATAAGTAAAAAACGCCAAGATTAGTTGACTGGGCAAGCAGACATATTCAACTACGCTTGCACAACGACGGTCTCGGCAACCGCTGGATACGCGCAGCGCCGCGCCGCACCCTCGCCACCATGGCCTGCACGAAGGAAGCAATATGTCAGGTATCGACCTGTGGGATGACGACATTGTAGGTGACAGCGCCCCTAGCGAGGCTCCGCCTTTGGCCATCTGCCTGATCGCTGCCAGCGCGCAACAAGGCTTCTGGGCCGAAGGTTTACAACTGCATGGCATCCGTATTTGCCCGCCAGAAAGCGGCGAGTGCCAGCTGATTCTGGTCGATGAGCGTTGCCCAGATCACCCGCAACAACTGGCAAACCTGCCGGTAATCGAAGGCCAACGCCGCCCACCGGTGTTTTTCCTGGTCAATAACGGCGCCGAACCCGACTGTGTACGGGCCTTTTCTGCCGGTGCCGACGACTATGTGCACCTGCCCATTAGCCCCGAAGCCCTAGCCGCCCGACTCAAGCGGGCCCAGGTGCAATTGCACGACAGCGTCAATATGCGCCAGCAACTCAGCGACTCGTCCACCATCGTCTTCCAGTCGATGAGCATGAATGCCGAACTGGGGCGCATCCTGCAATTTATGGAAGCCAGTTTTACCTGCCAAGAGTTCAGCGAGCTGGCCGAACTGAGCCTGAAAATGCTCAACGAGCTGGGTCTTAACGCCAGTTTGGGGATCTTCCACAGCAGTGGCCTGGAGTATTTTTGCGACGATGGCATCAAACGTCCCATCGAGCAGGAGGTGATCGAAAACTCCCGACATCTAGGGCGGATTTCCGATTTCGGCGCGCGGACCATTCTCAATTACCCGCACTTTGGTCTGCTGATCCGCAATATGCCGCTCGACGATCCCTTGCGTTACGGCATTCTCAAGGATCACATCTGCTACCTCGGCAATGGCCTGGATGCCCGCTGCCAGGCCATGATCACCGAGCGCTATGCCCATGACCGCTCGATCCGCATTCAGGCCACGGCCTCGGTACTGCAACAGATGACTGCCGAGATGGAACAGGCCAAGCTGGAGGTCACCCGCACCAGCACCGCAGAGCTGCAAGGCATGCTCGACAACCTGCAGTTCGGCTTCTCTAAACTGAGCCTGACCGGCATCGAAGAAGACATCCTGGTCAATCTGCTGACCGAGTCCAGCGACCGCATTCATGCCTTGTTTAGAAGCGCCGCCGAACAAGATCAACTGTTTCAAGCCTTGCTCAGCGGAGTGGCCAAGACCCTTGAGCGCTAAGGCTTGGGCTGCAGCGCCTGCAACGCCGCCGTGCGCTCCAGCGACGGCAATTCGGCCAGTTGCTCGGCCCGCTCATAAAAGCGCAGCCAGTCGCCGCCACAGCGCTTAAATAACCCGGCAAAGGCCGGCACCCACTGCTCGTACAAGCCAAAGGGCAACAACCTGGCGTTGTTGAGCGGGGTGCTCATCCAGCCATCGTAGCGGCCCTGGCCGCCCCACTGCTCGGCACGCAACTGTCGGTAATCGGCCCGTAAGCGGGCAAACTCCGCCTGTTTGCCGGCCCGCAGCGCCGTCGTCGGCAAGTCACTGGCATACAGCGCCGCTAGCCGCTCACGAGAGGCCAGCAGCAGAGCAGTAAATTGCTCACGCTGGCGCCGGGCCGTCACATCTAACGGCGCCTCGCCACGACTGGCCAACCACTGACGCAGCCCCTGTTGCTCGACGAAGCTGGCGAAGGACTCATTAAAACTGCTGTCATCGCTGACATACAGCCGCTGGTGCGCCAGCTCATGAAAGATCAGTCCGGCCAAGCGCTGATCATTCCACTGCAACATGCTGCTCAGCAGCGGATCATCGAACCAACCCAGGGTTGAGTAAGCCTCCACCCCCGCCACATAGGTGTCCAAGCCCTGCCGTTTAAGCTCGGCGGCGGCCGCCTGAGCATCCTCGACGTGGTAATAACCGCGATAGGCCACGCAGCCGGCAATCGGAAAGCAGGAGGCCTGCGCCGCCAAGGAAAACTCCTCGGTGGCGAACAGATTCCACAGCACAAAGGGCCGTTGGATGTCGGCGTACAGACGATAGCTGCGGTTGTCCGGCAGCTTTAACTGGGCACTGGCAAAGGCCCGCGCTTGCAGGGCTAACGCCAGGCGTTGCTGCAACGGCGGCGGGGTGGCCGGGTCCGCCAGCAGCTGATCAATCGGCTGGCGCGCTTGCAGTAATTCAACTTGACCGACGGCCAGCTGGCGGTAGTAATCAAGGCTCGCGCAGCCGCCCAGCAGCCAGGTCAACGCCAGCGGCAAGAGCCATCGGTAATATTGTCCAGCCGAGATAATTGCCATAGGTCGCAGGCTAACCCAAGCCGACAAACGCGCGGTAGGCTTAAAGCCTGCCCTCAACTTAGGAGGAGAAACCCATGCCGCGCACATTACTGGTTACCTGCCTGTTATTGGCAGGCTGCGCTGGCCCCTTGCCCGCGCCTGATGCCCAGCAGGCCTGGGTCGAGGTCTACACCACGCCCGGCAATTCGCTGCTGGCCGAGCGCTTGGACAACCTGTCGGTTAAGGATGGCCGTTACTACCAACTGACGCCGGGCCCACACCAGCTGCAACTGCGCCTGCAATTCGAGCTGCCGGGTGGCAATGGCCTGGATCACTCCGGCGGCGGCAGTCTGCGTACCTGCCTGTTCAACCTTGATTACGCCAACTTCCAGGCCGGGCAGCACTATCGGGTCAGCGCCGGTCAACAAGGCTATCGCGGCTGGGTACGGCTGTATGACGCCCAGCGCCAAGTGCTCGCCCACGGCCGCGAGCTGCGCTGCGGCGCGCTCTAAGAGAGTGCTGCGAATAATTCGACAGCAGATGCGCGGACTTTTATTGTCGTGATAATGATCTAGATTTTATGCTTAACCTCGTCTGACTGATGCATAACCGAGTAGCGGCACCGCCCGTGCCCTGGCCTATCGGTGCCAATCAGCGGTCCAACGCATCTGCGTCCGCGCAGATGCTAATCGCCCCCTCCTAGGGGATTTACGCAAGGAGCAAAAAAATGCACCGCACCCGTTCAATACCCGCTTGGCGCCGGCTCAAACCGGCGCTACTCGGCATCGCCTTAGTCTGCAGCGCGGTTACCGGCCACGCCGCCACTGAGCAAATCATCGGCACCCCCGGCTCACCCAGCGCCAGCCGGGTGATTAGCGGCCAACAACTGCCGGCGCCGGACCTGCCGTTCAAAGGCAAGATCGCCAATATCGCGCAAGATTCCACACCTTACTGGCCAGCCGGCATCACGCCGCCCAAGGGCGCGCCAAACATCTTGCTGATCATGACCGACGATGCCGGCTATGGCGTGTCCAGCACCTTTGGCGGAGTAATTCCAACGCCAAACATGGACCGCATCGCCGCCAACGGCCTGCGCTATACCGACTTCAACTCCACCGCACTGTGCTCGCCAACCCGCGCCGCCTTGATCACCGGGCGTAACCACCACTCGGTCGGTTTTGGCATTATTTCCGAGATGGCCACCGGTTTCCCTGGTTATGACAGTGTGATCAACAAGGACACCGCCACCATAGGCCGCGTGCTGTTGGA
>JAIERD010000372.1 GCA_019747155.1 Pseudomonadaceae bacterium | reverse complement strand
GCTGATGCTCTGCGTTGCGGACTGGCTGTGGCCGTTACCGCTGCCGCAGGATGATCAGGCCCGCGTGGTGCTGGCCGAAGACGGCACGCCGCTGTGGCGCTTTGCCGATGCCAATGGCGTGTGGCGTTACCCAATCACCCCCGACGAGGTGGCGCCCGAGTACCTGGAGGCGCTGCTGACTTACGAGGACCGCTGGTTTTATCAGCACCCCGGCATCAATCCGTTGGCCCTGGGCCGCGCCGCTTGGCAAAACCTGGTGGGCGGGCGAGTGTTGTCCGGCGGCAGCACCTTGTCGATGCAGGTGGCGCGTTTGCTCGATCCGCACAGCAGGACCTTCGGCGGCAAGTTGCGTCAGCTTTGGCGAACCCTGCAGCTGGAATGGCACCTGTCCAAGCGGGAAATTCTCAGCCTGTATTTGAACCGCGCGCCCTTTGGCGGCACCTTGCAGGGCGTGGCCGCCGCCAGTTGGGCCTATCTGGGCAAACCGCCGAGCCAGCTCACTCGCGCCGAGGCGGCGCTGCTCGCAGTGTTACCGCAGGCGCCGAGCCGCCTGCGTCCGGACCGTCATCCACAGGCGGCGCAAGAGGCCCGCGATAAAGTCCTCAAGCGCTTGGCGGCCTTTCAACTCTGGTCGCCAACTGCCATTCGTGAAGCTCTGGAGGAGCCGGTGCTGCTGGCGCCACGCCAAGAGCCGAATCTGGCGCCGCTATTGGCGCGCCGGTTGAATACGTCGGGCAGCCCGGCGCTGATTCGCAGCACCATCGACGCCGCCTTGCAGCGCCGTCTCGAAGACCTGTTGCTGGGCTGGCGCGCGCGGCTGCCGGAATACAGCTCGGCGGCAATTGTGGTGGTGGAGCACGACAGCATGGCGGTGCGCGCTTACCTGGGCTCGGTGGACATTAACGACAAGCGCCGCTTCGGCCACGTCGACATGGTCAGCGCCCAGCGCTCGCCCGGCTCAACCCTCAAGCCGTTCCTGTATGGGATGGCGCTGGACGCCGGCCTGATCCATTCCGAATCCCTGCTGCAAGACGTGCCGCGCCGCTATGGCGACTATCGCCCGGGTAATTTTTCCGCCGGCTTCAGTGGCCCGGTGGCGGCCAGTGAGGCGCTGGCCACCTCGCTCAACTTGCCCGCTGTGCAGTTGCTGGAAGCCTACGGGCCGAAGCGTTTTGCCGGCGAACTGCGCAGTGCCGGCGTGCCCTTGGCCTTGCCGGCGCTGGCCGAACCGAACCTGACGCTGATTCTTGGCGGTGCCGGCAGCAAGTTGGAGGAATTACTCGGCGGCTATCGAGCCCTGGCCCAAGGTGGCAAAGCGGCGCGGTTGCGCTATCAGCCGAGCGATCCATTAATCGAGCGGCGGCTACTGTCGCCGGGCTCGGCCTGGATTATCCGGCGCATCCTGAGCGGTCAGGCACGGCCCGATCGCGACCCCCGCGCGCAATTACAGCAACGCCCCAGCCTGGCCTGGAAGACCGGCACCAGTTACGGTTTTCGTGATGCCTGGGCGCTGGGGGTTGGCCCGCGTTACCTGATCGGTATCTGGATCGGCCGCCCTGACGGCACCCCAGTGCCCGGCCAGTTCGGTCTGGCCTCGGCGGCGCCACTGATGCTTCAAGTGCATGACCTGCTGGTCAATAGCGACAGTCAGCGCGGCATCCTGCAACCGGTGGAGGCGGTGCCGGCCAGTATCGGTGTGGCGGCCATCTGTTGGCCGCTGGGCCAGCCGCTGAATAAAGACGATCCCAACTGCCGCCGACAACGTTTCGCTTGGACGCTGGATGGCACCACGCCGCCCACCTTGCAGGCCGCCGATCAGCCGCTGGGCTTGGGTTTGCAGCAGCGCATTTGGCTGAATTCGCAGGGTTTGCAAGTCGATGCCGGTTGCGCGGCGGCCAAGACTGCCGAGGTGTTGCTCTGGCCGGCGCCGCTGGAACCCTGGTTGCCGCGCCGCGAACGACGCAGCGCCCGCTTGCCGGCCAGCGATATAAATTGTCCGCCCCGCCAAGCCGCTCAGGCCGCGCCGTTATCCATAGTCGGCGTGCGCGAAGGCGACAACCTGCGCCGCCCCGCCGGCAGTCTTGAGCCGCTGCAGCTGAAACTCACCGCCCTCGGCGGCAGCGGTCGGCGTTGGTGGTTCCTCGACGGCGGGCCACTCACCGACACCGCCAGCGACGCCAGCTTCAACCAAGCCTTCAGCCGCCTGGGCCGCTATCAACTCAGCGTCCTCGACGAAACCGGCCAGACCGCGCGGCTGGAGTTTAGTCTGGTGGATTGATTGCTAAGCCCTGGCGCTGCTGCGGTGCTCTAGCCTGGCCGCTAACGCTTGCCTTGATGGTGGTTGTCGCTGGTTTAGTGACGCCATCTGAGGGCATTTAGGTCTATACCTTTGCATAGCGGTTACAGCGTGCGCTGATCGCTCAGCATAAGGATTATCTTGGCATCTCATGGGCTATATTCTGACTTTACTGTCAGTTTATTTAACGGCTCGCTAAAGCTCTGCATGTTGTTGGCCGATAGCCCATCACCGGGAGAGCAGCAGCGCGCTTTGCGACCCAACAATAAATATATGAGGCCGTTCATGAACTTCTGGCAACGCAGTATTCAGTGGCAGTTGATCATCAGCATGGGCGCGGCGATTTTGGTCAGTGTGCTGGTGGTGATTGGTATCTACTCGCGGGTGGCTAATCAGCAGGCGGAGCAGTACTTACTGGGTGAGGCGTTGCCGGCGCGGGTTGAGGCGGTGCGCAATGACCTGGAACGGGTGCTGACCGTGCCGTTAACTGCGGCCAGTGCGCTGGCGGGCAACAGCTTGGTGGTGGACTGGCTGGCCGGTGGCGAAGACCCGGCGCAGCAGCCCGGCTTTGTGCGTTATCTGAGCGGGGTGCAGGCGCAGAACAAGGCGTTGACGACCTTTATCGTGCCGCTGGAATCGGGTCATTACTTTACCGGCAAGGGGCTCGATCGCACCCTGGCGCGCGGCCCTGAAACTGCCTGGTTTTATGATTTTGTCGACGGCGGCAAGCAGCGCTCACTGGATATTGATATTGACGCGACCACTGGCGTACCGACATTGTTTATCAATCAGCGCATCGAGTCGGCGGGCAAGATCCTGGGCGTTGGCGGCATCGGTTTGGGCGTCAGTGCGATGTCCGATTTGATTCGCGACAGCCGCTTCGGCAAGGCCGGCATGGTCTATCTGGTCAGCGCCGATGGTCAGGTGAAGATTCATCCCCAGGCGCAGTTCAGCAATAAAAGTGATCTGGCCGAGCTGCTCGGTCGTGATGCGGCTCAGAAATTGATCAGTAACGACGGCAAAGTGCTGCATTTTGAGCGCCAGGGCGAAGCCTATTTGGCCATGGCCATGCCGCTGAAAACTCTTGGTTGGCTGTTGGTGGCCGAGGTGCCGGAGGCGGAAATTTATGCCGAGGCCCGTCAGGCCTTATTGACCACCGCGTTGATCAGCTTGGCGGTAGCGTTGTGCTGTTTGGGCTTGGTGGTGGTGCTGGCGCGTGGCCTAGTTCGGCCGCTGCGGCGGGTGACTGCGGCGCTGGTGGAAATCGGTGGCGGCGGTGGCGATCTGACTCGCCGGCTGGACGAGTCGCGGGCCGATGAATTGGGCGATTTGGCCCGTGGCTTTAACCGCTTTCTGGAAAGCCTGCGCGGCATGATCGGTGGGGTGCTGACCACCAGTGAGCAACTGCGCAGCTCGGTCACCCAGGTGGCGCAAGTGGTGGAAAACACCGCTGGGCGCGCCGGCCAGCAGCAGGAAATGACCGACATGGTGGCCACCGCCGTGCATGAGATGGGTCTTACCGTGCAGGAGATCGCACGTAACGCCAACGACGCTGCCGGGGCCTCGCAGCGGGCGCTGGATGAAGCGCATCAGGCGCGCACCGTGGTCAGCCAGTCGATCGAGAATGTTGAGCGGATGTCCGGCGACATCGGCCATGCCGCCGGTGCGGTGACCGAGTTGGCCGAGCAGGTGGCGTCGATCGATCAGGTGCTGGCGGTGATTCGCGGCATTTCCGAGCAGACTAATTTGCTCGCCTTGAACGCCGCGATTGAAGCCGCGCGGGCCGGTGAGTTGGGCCGTGGTTTTGCCGTGGTGGCCGATGAGGTGCGCACCCTGGCCAGTCGCACACAGTCGTCGACCGGCGAAATTCAGCAGATGATTTTGCGCCTCAAGCAGGGCGCCGGCACCGCCGTGACCTCGATGCAGGCCAGTCAATCGGCGACCAGTGCCGGGGTTGAGTCGAGCCAGCGCACGGGCGGTTCACTGGGAGCCATCACCGATCAGGTCGAGCGCATCAGCGACATGAATCACCAGATCGCTACCGCCACCGAGGAGCAATCTTCGGTCACCGAAGAGATCAATCGTAACGTTCAGGGCATTGCCGATTTGGCCCACGCCACCGCCGATGAAGTGCATCGCGGCCGGCAAGATTGCCAGACCCTGCGCCACCTGGCCGAAGACCTGACCCGGCAGATGGGCAGCTTTCGGCTGTGAGGGTGTACTGACAGGGGGCGCTATGTCCCCGATTTTGTAAGCTGGGCTTTTCAGCCCAGCGCTTCTGATGGCCGCAATATAGATGGGGTGAAGCCCACCTTACGCAAGCCAGTCGCCCACCTTACTCAAGTGTGAGCAGGCGATCCGCCACGTCGGCGGCATGCCGTTCGATCATCAGTGGCGTCAGGTTGTTTTTGTAGTCGAGCAGGCGTGGCCCCATGCCCATGCGAGCCAGCTCGAGCCCGTGAACGACATCATGGGCCCGCTGATGCAGCAGAACGGCAAG
>JAIERD010000583.1 GCA_019747155.1 Pseudomonadaceae bacterium | reverse complement strand
CACGCGCATGCCAAAGGCCTGCGCCAAGCGGCCAACCGCGCTGCCCAGTTCGCCATGGCCGAGCAGGCCGAGGGTCTTGCCCTCCAGCTCGATAATCGGGAAATCCAGCAGGCAAAATTGCGCGGCTTGTTGCCAGCGCCCAGCAGTTACCGCGCGCTGGTAGTCGGACAGGCTGCCGGCCAAGGCCAGCAGCAACATCATTGTGTGTTGCGCGACGGCTTGGGTGCCGTAGGCCTGGCAATTACTGACGCAGATACCCAGCGCCCGGGCGGCGTCCAGGTCGACATTGTTGGTGCCGGTGGCGGCGACCAGGATCAGCTTGAGTTGTGGGCAGGCGGCCAGGGTCGCGGCGTCAAGCACCACCTTATTGATGATCGCCACGCTGGCGCCGCGCAGACGCTCGATCACCTGTTCGGGGCTGCTGTGCTCATGCAGTTGCAGTTCGCCGAAAGTGGCGTGCAACGGGCTTAAGTCGAGGTCGCCAAGGTCCAGTGAGGCCTGGTCGAGAAATACCGCGCGGCTGATTGTATTCATCAGCTGTACCTTTTTTAGTGGGAGGGTAAAGGGCTAAGCTGGCCAGCCTATCAGAAGCTTATTTGCGGTGGCGCAGCCCATGTACTGGACAGAATTTCTCACGGTGGCCTTGGTGCATTTGCTGGCAGTTGCCAGCCCAGGGCCGGATTTCGCCATTGTGGTGCGCGAAAGCGTCAGTAGCGGTCGGCACGCGGGTGTCTGGACTGCCATCGGGGTTGGCAGCGGGATTCTGGTGCATGTCAGCTATTGCCTGCTGGGCATCGGCTTGATCGTCTCGCAGTCGATCATGCTGTTTAACCTGCTCAAGTGGCTGGCGGCGGCCTACCTGATTTACATCGGTATCCGCGCGCTCAGGGCCAAGCCGGCTGCCCCTTTGCAAGCCCAGCAGGTGCTTGAGGCTGTGGCGGTGACCGCCCGTGGTGCCTTTGTGCGCGGCTTTGTAACTAACGGGTTAAACCCCAAGGCGACCTTGTTTTTCCTGTCGCTGTTTACCCTGGTGATCAGCCCGCAAACGCCGCTGCTGGTGCAGGCCGGTTACGGCGCCTATTTGGCGGTGGCGACGGCGGCGTGGTTTTGCGCGGTGGCCATGCTGTTCAGCCATGCGCGGGTGCGTAATGGCTTTATCCGCATGGGCCACTGGTTTGACCGGATGATGGGCGTGGTGCTGGTGGCGCTGGGGATTAAAGTGGCGCTGAGCGAGCTGCACTGAGTTTCAGTTGCGCATAAAAAAGCCCCGAAAATTCGGGGCTTTTTTATAGTTAATTTCGTGTTGGGCGCAAAACGTAGGGTGGGCTTTAGCCCACCAAAGCGCTTATCCAGCACTGTGGGCTAAAGCCCACCCTACAAAAGCGACTTAGATCAGCTCGATGGCCACCGCAGTGGCCTCACCGCCGCCGATGCACAGCGCGGCGATGCCGCGTTTGCCGCCGGTGCGTTGCAGGGCGTTGATCAGGGTGATGATGATCCGCGAGCCGGTCGAGCCCACCGGATGACCCTGGGCGCAGGCGCCGCCGAAGATGTTGACCTTGGCGTGGTCCAGGTCGTGCTCACGCATGGCCAGCATGGTGACCATGGCGAAGGCTTCGTTGATCTCGAACAGGTCGACATCGGCCTTGTCCCAGCCGGATTTTTTCAGCAGGTTGCTGATCGCGCCGATGGGCGCGATGGTGAACTCGCTCGGGTCCTGGCTCTGGGTGGCGTGGGCGACGATCTTGGCCAAAGGCTTGAGGCCACGGCGGGCGGCTTCGGCGGCGGTCATCATGATCACGGCACTGGCACCGTCGGAAATCGAGCTGGCGTTGGCGGCGGTGATGCTGCCGTCTTTGCGGAAGGCCGGTTTCAGTGTCGGGATCTTGTCCAGATTGGCGTTCAGCGGTTGTTCGTCGTCTTTGACCAGCACTTCGCCTTTACGACTGGTGACGGTGACCGGCACGATTTCGCTAGCCAGCCAGCCACTGTTGATGGCGTTTTGTGCGCGCTTGAGCGACTCAATCGCGTAGGCATCCATTTCTTCGCGAGTGATGCCGTAAGCGTCGGCGGTTTCTTGGGCAAACGAGCCCATCAGGCGGCCGGTGCGGGCATCTTCCAGGCCATCGAGGAACATATGGTCCTTGATTTCGCCATGACCCATGCGCAGGCCGGTGCGGGCTTTTTCCAGAATGTACGGGGCGTTGGACATGCTTTCCATGCCGCCGGCGACCATCACGCTGTTGCTGCCGGCTTTCAGGGCGTCGTGGGCCAGCATCACAGCTTTCATGCCCGAGCCGCAGAGCTTGTTAACGGTGGTGCAACCGGCTGCGCTTGGCAGCCCGGCGTTGAGTGCCGCTTGGCGGGCCGGGCCCTGTTTGAGGCCGGCCGGCAGCACGCAACCCATGATCACTTCTTCCACATCGCCGGCATCAATGCCGGCGCGGGCCACGGCTTCACGGATGGCGATGGCGCCCAGCTCAACGGCCGGAACGCTGGACAGGCTGCCCTGGAAACCACCCATTGGGGTGCGGGCGCCGCTGACGATGACGATATCGGACATCAAACTCTACCTTTGTCATGTAATAAGGGGAGGGTGAAAGAAACTGCTTTATCCGGCGAGGTGAAAGCTACTACGCTCGGCTATGCGGTCTATTTCTGGAGTTTATTCTACGGGTGACCGCAAGCGCAAAAAGAGTCACGAATGGTGTTCTTTCGTGCTTCGCGGTCGTCAACGGATCGTTGCTCGGATCAATGCTCTCTGAGCGCCTTCAATTGCAGCAATAAAAATTCAACAATAAATCCAGCTTTGAGGTCTCTTTCATGTTGCAGACGCGTGTAATAGCCCCGGCAGCCAATGCCCATCATTCGCCCCTGTTGATCAAAAGCTTGCTGCTGTCGGGCGCCCGCTATGAGCGCACCCGTGAGATCGTCTATCGCGACCAGCTGCGCTTCAGTTATCCGACCCTGGTAGAGCGTATCGCGCGGCTGGCCAATGTATTGACCGAGGCCGGCGTACAGGCCGGCGATACCGTGGCGGTAATGGAGTGGGACAGCCACCGCTACCTGGAGTGCATGTTTGCCATTCCCATGCTCGGCGCGGTGCTCCAGACCGTCAATGTCCGGCTGTCGCCGGAGCAAATTTTGTACACCATGAATCACGCCGAAGCCAAGTTCGTGCTGATCAACAGCGACTTTGTACCGGTGTTCAATGCCATCGCCCCGCACCTGCATACGGTGCAAAAGACCATTTTGCTCACCGATGGCGAAGCCAAGAGCGCCGACCTGTTCAACTTGGTTGGCGAATACGAAAACCTGCTGGCCGCCGCCAGCCCGAGCTATGCCTTTGCCGATTTTGACGAAAACTCGGTGGCCACCACCTTCTACACCACAGGCACCACCGGTAATCCCAAGGGTGTGTACTTCACCCATCGTCAGTTGGTGCTGCACACCCTGGCGCTGGCCACCACCACCGGCTCGTTCGACAGCATTCGGCTGATGGGCACCGATGATGTGTATATGCCGATCACCCCGATGTTCCATGTGCACGCCTGGGGCATTCCCTACGTAGCGACCATGCTGGGCATCAAGCAGGTGTATCCGGGCCGCTATGAGCCGGAGCTGCTGGTGGAGCTGTTCAAGCGCGAGAAGGTCACCTTCTCCCACTGTGTGCCGACTATTTTGCAAATGGTGATGGGCACCAAGGCCGCGCAAGGGCTGAACTTCAACGGCTGGCGGGTGATTATCGGCGGTGCTGCCCTGACCCGTTCGCTCTATCTGCGGGCCAAGGAGTGCGGCATTCAGCTGACCGCCGCCTATGGCATGTCGGAAACCTGCCCGATCGTGTCCTGCGCCTACGTCAACGAAGAACTGCTGGCCGCCAACGAAGACCAACAGATCAATTACCGCATCAAAGCCGGCGTGCCGGTGGCCTTGGTGGAAGTGGCGATTATGGACAGCGAGGGCAATCACTTGCCGGCCGATGGCCACACTCAGGGCGAGTTGGTACTGCGTTCACCTTGGCTGACCCAGGGCTACTTCCGCGAGCCGGAAAAAAGCGCCGAACTGTGGGAAGGCGGCTGGATGCACACCGGCGACGTGGCGACCCTGGACGAGTTGGGTTACATCGATATCCGCGACCGCATCAAGGATGTGATCAAGACCGGCGGCGAGTGGATTTCATCCTTGGAGCTGGAAGACCTGATCAGCCGGCATGCCGCCGTGCGTGAAGTGGCGGTGATCGGCGTGCCCGATCCACGCTGGAGTGAAACGCCGTTCGCCCTGCTGGTGCTGCACGAGGGGCAAACTCTGGATGCCAAAGGCCTGCAGGAGCATTTGCTGCCCTATGTGGAAGAAGGTCGGATCAACAAATGGGGCATTCCACGGCAGATCGCGGTGGTCAGCGAAATCCCGAAAACCAGCGTCGGCAAGCTGGATAAGAAGCAGATTCGGGTCGAAGTAGCCAAGTGGCAAGCCGCTAACAGCGATTGCTTGTCGAGTGTCTAAGGGCTAACCCCAAGCGCTGTCTAAACCGCCAAGGCTTATGCCAAGGCTGTTAATCCCGCGCTGATTGCTGCATTGAAACGGGCTGCTGGCATTCGCTGGCAGCCCGTTTTTTATTGGCGCTGAACCAGCTATGTGCTGAATGCCAAATGTAGGGTGGGCTTTAGCCCACCAAGGCCCTTATCCAGCGCGGTGGGCTGTAAGCGCTCCATAAACCGCGTCCGTCAGGACAAGGACTGTTTTCAGGATGGCGAAGCTGGCGAGCAGTTCCAGG
>JAIERD010000499.1 GCA_019747155.1 Pseudomonadaceae bacterium | reverse complement strand
GGCCACCGAGGCGGTGTTCACATCGACGCCGACGGCGTTCACGCAGTCTTCCACCACCGCGTCCAGGCCACGGGCCAGTTTCAGTTGCGACACGTCATGTTGGTACTGGCCGACGCCGATGGATTTCGGGTCGATCTTCACCAGTTCGGCCAGCGGGTCCTGCAGGCGGCGGGCGATGGATACCGCGCCACGCAGGGACACGTCGAGGTCGGGGAATTCCTTGGCGGCGAGCTCGGAGGCCGAGTACACCGAGGCGCCGGCCTCAGACACCATGACCTTGGTCAGCTTCAGGCTCGGCAGCTGTTTGATCAGGTCGGCGGCCAGTTTGTCGGTCTCGCGGCTGGCGGTGCCGTTGCCGATCGAGATCAGGTCGACCTTATGCTTGGCGCACAGCTTGGCCAGGGTTGCCAGGGTGCCATCCCAGTCGTTGCGCGGCGCGTGGGGGTAAACGGTGGCGGTGTCCAGCACCTTGCCGGTGGCATCCACCACCGCCACTTTGCAGCCGGTGCGCAGGCCTGGATCGAGGGCCAGGGTGGTGCGCGGGCCGGCGGGTGCGGCCAGCAGCAGGTCGTGCAGGTTGCGGGCGAAGACCATGATGGCTTCGTCTTCGGCGCCTTCGCGTAGTTCGCCGAACAAGTCGGTTTCCAGGTGGGTGTAGAGCTTGACCTTCCAGGTCCAGCGCACCACCTCGGCCAGCCATTTGTCCGCCGGGCGATTTTGATTGGTGATGCCGAAACGCTCGGCAATCATCCCTTCGCCCGGATGCATGCTGCCCGGCAGCTCGTCGCCGACCTTTAGGCCGGCGCTGAGGAAGCCTTCGTTGCGGCCACGGAAAATCGCCAGGGCGCGGTGCGAGGGCACGCTCTTGAAGCGTTCATCGTGCTCGAAATAGTCGCGAAACTTGGCGCCTTCTTCTTCCTTACCAGCCACCACGCGGGCGCTGAGGGTGGCGTCCTGCTTGAGGAAGCTGCGCAAGTTGGTCAGCAAGGTGGCGTCTTCGGCGAAACGCTCCATCAGGATGTATTTGGCGCCTTCGAGCACGGCCTTGATGTCGGCGAATCCTTTTTCTGCATCGACAAAGCGTGCGGCTTCGGATTCAGGGTTCAGGCTCGGGTCGCTAAACAGTGCGTCGGCCAACTCACCGAGGCCGGCTTCCAGGGCGATCTGACCCTTGGTGCGGCGCTTTTGCTTGTAGGGCAGGTACAAGTCTTCGAGGCGGGTTTTAGTGTCGGCCAGATTGATCTCGCGGGCCAGCTCCGGGGTCAGCTTGCCTTGCTCATTGATGCTGGCGAGGATGCTGGCGCGCCGGTCGTCCAGCTCGCGCAGGTAGCGCAGGCGTTCTTCCAGATTACGCAGCTGGGTATCATCGAGGCTGCCGGTGACTTCTTTACGGTAGCGCGAGATAAACGGCACGGTCGAACCTTCATCCAGCAACGCCACGGCGGCGGCCACTTGCTGCGGACGTACGCCCAGTTCCTCGGCGATACGGTTGTTAATGCTGTCCATAGATTCACCTGCTAACGAGTTGAAAGGCTCCGTACTCGTTATGTGTTGGGTGCAAAACGTAGGGTGGGCTTTAGCCCGCCGAGGCCGTTATCCAGCGCTGGTGGGCTAAAGCCCACCCTACAAAGCAGGGCCTGCAACACATAACTGGGACATAGCCAATTGGAAACCGGCCGAGACCGTCTAAAAAGGCCGGCATTATACCCAGCGCGGGGCAAAGCGGGACGGCTGCGGCGCCGGGTGACAAATCTGCTAACAATGGTGGCGATACGCCCACGCACGGGCTGCGCCATAATGCCGCGTATTAGCCAAGGAGCTGCCATGACCGCTGAATCGAAAACCAACAGTGCCGACGAAGGCGAGAAAATCCTGATCGTCGATGACGATCCGGGTTTGCGTCGTTTGCTCGAGCGCTTTTTGACCGAGCAGGGCTATCGCGTTAAAGCGGTGGAAAACACCGAACAGATGGACCGTGTGCTCGGCCGTGAGCTGTTTCAGCTGCTGGTGCTCGACCTGATGTTGCCCGGCGAAGACGGCCTTAGCGCCTGCAAACGCCTACGCGAGGCGAATAACCAGATGCCGATCATCATGCTCACCGCCAAGGGCGATGAGGGCAGCCGGATTCAGGGCCTGGAGTTGGGCGCCGACGATTATTTGGGCAAGCCGTTTAACCCGCGCGAGCTGCTGGCGCGAATCAAAGCTGTGTTGCGCCGCCAGGCACCAGTGGTGCCGGGCGCGCCGGGCAGCGAGGACGAAACCGTCAGCTTCGGCGAGTACGAGTTGTTCCTCGCCACCCGCGAGCTGAAGAAGGGCGATGAAGTCCATATGCTCACCACCGGCGAATTCGCCGTGCTCAAAGCCCTGGTGCAGCACGCCCGCGAGCCGCTGACCCGCGACAAACTGATGAACCTGGCCCGTGGCCGCGAGTGGGACGCGCTGGAGCGCTCCATCGACGTGCAGATCTCCCGCCTGCGCCGGATGATCGAGCCCGACCCGTCCAAGCCGCGCTATATCCAGACGGTCTGGGGCGTGGGTTATGTGTTTGTGCCGGACGGTAAGTAAATGAAGCCGCAAGCTGTAAGCGACAAGCCGCAAGCAAAGCCGCTGTGTAGTTCCCGCTTTTACTTAGCGCTTGCCGCTTGCGGCTTATGGCTGCCCCTATGAAAACCCCTCTCTGGTTCCCGCAAAGTTTCTTCGCTCGCACCCTTTGGTTGGTGTTGGGCGTGGTGCTGTTTTCCAAGGCCCTGACCCTGGTTTATCTGATGATGAACGAGGACATGCTGGTCGATCGTCAATACAGCCACGGCACTGCGCTGACGGTGCGTAGCTATTGGGCGGTGGATGAGCAATCGCGGGTCGCCATCAGCAAGGCGTCAGGCCTGCGCGTGGCACCGATTGAAAGCGTCCCGGTCGGTGAACAGCATTGGCCTTACAGCAGTGTGTTTGAGCGGCAAATGCAGTCGGAGTTGGGCGTCGATACCGAGGTGCGCGTGCGCGTACAGCACCCGCCGGCGCTGTGGGTGCGCGCGCCCAACCTGGGCCCGGATTGGCTGATTGTGCCCCTGTATCCACACCCGTTGCGCGGGCAGCGGATCTGGAGCGTACTCGGCTGGTTCTTGGCCATCGGCGTGCTCTCCACGGGCGCGGCCTGGATCTTCGTCCGTCAGCTCAGTGCGCCCTTGAAGCGCTTGGTATTTGCCGCCCGGCAACTGGGCCAGGGCCGCAGCGTGCGGCTGCCGGAAAGCGACACCCCGAGCGAAATTGCCGAGGTTTACCGGGCGTTTAATCAGATGGCCGAAGACGTCGAGCAGGGCGCCCGCGAGCGCGAACTGATGCTCGCCGGTGTTTCCCATGACCTGCGCACACCTTTGACACGCCTGCGCCTGGCGCTGGAATTGCTCAACAGCGATGCCGAGCTGACCGACGACATGGTCCGTGACATCGAAGACATGGACGCCATCCTTGAGCAGTTTCTGGCGTTTATCCGCGATGGCCGTGATGAGGCGTTGGAAGACGTCGATCTCGGTGCGCTGATTCAGGATCTGGTGGCGCCCTACAACCAGGCCAAGGTACAGGTGCGCCTGTGTCTGGAGAGCATGCCGGCGCTGCCCTTGCGGCGGGTGTCGATCAAACGGCTGCTGACCAACCTGATCGAAAACGCCCTGCGTTACGGCACCGATGGCGTCGAAGTGGCCGCCTATGTGACCGGCAGTTGCGGCGCGCCCTATGTGGTACTCAGCGTGCTGGATCGCGGCGTCGGGATTGATCCGGCGGAGCTGGCACAGCTGTTTAATCCCTTTATCCGTGGCGACAAGGCCCGGGGCGGCAAGGGCGCGGGCTTGGGTTTGGCGATTGTGAAGCGGATTGCCGCGCTGCATGGCGGCAGTGTCGAGTTGCTCAATCGCTCGGGCGGCGGCGTCGAGGCGCGGGTTTGCCTGCCGATTGGCTTGATGCTGCCGCGCAACGCGGTGTAACCCGGCATGTCGGCTAACCGACGGCGTCCGGGTCTTAATGCTCGGTGGCTGATGGCTCTGGTGCTGGCGTTATTGGCCGGTTTGGCTTGGTTAACAGCGCCGTATTCGCCGCGCCAGGCCGAGCAGCTGGCCGACAACTTTATTGCCCGGTTGCAGGCTGGCGATTTTGTCGCAGCCTACCAACTCACGGCGCACACCCCGGCGCTCGGCAGCAGCCCAGCACAGTTGGCGCTGCTGGCCCGCACTCAGCTATGTGCGGGCGCGCAGCGGGTCAGTAGTTTTCCGCCGCAATCCAACGGCAACCGCCTGCGCCGCTGGCTGCAGGGCCGCGAAGTCGAGCAAGCTGAACTGCATTTTGAATATACCGACCAGGGCGCCTGCTTGCTTCGCGTGGTGCTGGGGCGCACTGCCAGCGGTCAATGGCAGGTGCAGCGGTTTGCCCGGCATGCCGGCTAGCGCTAGGCGGAGTGCGCGTGGTGTGCGCGCAGCCAGCGATTTAGCCATTTGTAACAGGGTTAAGCGGCACGCCGAGCGCGGCTGAACTACGCTCAAAGCGCGTATTGAGGCGAGATATCTATGCCCGCTGCAGCTTGGCGTTTGCCAACATGGACCTGGTGGCTCGCGCTGCCGCTGTTACATGTGGCCACTTGGTTGTCCTTGTCCAGCCAGTACCTTGGCGGGATAGCGCTGGGTTATCTGCCATTTGGCCTGGGC
>JAIERD010000059.1 GCA_019747155.1 Pseudomonadaceae bacterium | reverse complement strand
TTTTATTAAGTTGATATTTTTCAACTGCTTGCGAAATATTTTTGCTATGGCATGGGCTTTGCTTTGTTAGCTGTAACAGAGCAGCGGGCGATTAGCGCCCACCCGAGGAGGCAAGCCATGGACAAAATGTTGTACGTCGCCATGACCGGCGCCAGCCAGAACACGTTGGCCCAGCGCGCCCATGCCAACAACTTGGCGAACGTCTCGACCAGTGGCTTTCAGCGCGACTTCGAGCAGGCCCGTTCAATGCCTTTGTTCGGTGAGGCGCTGCCCACTCGGGTGTATGCCATGACCGAGCGGCCGGGCACCGACTTCACCGCCGGCACCTTGCAAGAAACCGGTAGTGATCTGGATGTTTCCGTTCAGGCCGATGGCTGGTTGGCCGTGCAGGCTCCGGACGGCAGCGAAGCCTATGTACGCAGCGCCAGCCTGAAGGTTGATGCCCTCGGCATGCTGCGCACCGGCAGTGGTTTGCCGGTGATGGGCAATGGCGGGCCGATCGCGGTGCCGCCTGAGCAGAAAATTGAAATCGGCCAAGACGGCACCATCAGCATTCGCGCCCTCGGCGAGGGGCCGAGTGTGATTGCTGAGGTTGACCGTCTCAAGCTGGTCAAGCCGGACCTTAAGCAGATGGAGAAGGGCGCTGACGGCATGATCCATTTCAAGGGCGCCGGTAAGTTGCAGGCCGACGCTAACGTGCGGCTGGACTCCGGTTTTTTGCAGGCCAGCAACGTTAATGCGGTTGAGGAGATGACGGCGATCCTGTCGCTGTCCCGCCAATTTGAACTGCATATCAAGATGATGCGCACCGCCGAAGACAATGACACGGCGATGGCGCGGGTTTTGCAGATTAGCTAATTACCAGCGCGAGGCGCCGTGAAACTGGCGCTCGAGGAGAATCACTATGATGCCTGCACTGTGGGTCAGTAAAACCGGATTGGCCGCTCAGGACATGAACCTGACGACTATTTCCAACAACTTGGCCAACGTCTCGACCACCGGTTTTAAACGTGATCGTGCCGAGTTCCAGGACTTGCTCTATCAGATTCGTCGCCAGCCTGGCGCGCAGTCGAGCCAGGATACTCAGCTGCCGACCGGTTTGCAGCTAGGTACCGGGGTGCGGATTGTCGGTACCTCTAAGTTGTTCACTCAGGGTGGTCTGCAAACCACTGAGCAGCCTCTGGATTTGGCGGTCAATGGGCGCGGGTTTTTCCAGATTTTGCAACCTGACGGCACGGTGTCCTATACCCGTGATGGCAGTTTCCACCTCGACTCCAACGGTCAGATGGTGACCTCGCAAGGCTTTGCTTTGGAGCCAGCGATTGTCTTGCCGGCCGAGGTGCAGAGCTTGACCGTGGGTGAGGATGGCACCGTATCGGTGACCGTTAGCGGCAACCCAACGCCGCAGGTTGTGGGCAATATTCAGACCGCCGACTTTGTTAACTCGGCGGGGCTACAAGCGATTGGCAACAACCTGTTTTTGGAAACCGGTGCCAGCGGCGCGCCGCAAGTCGGCACTCCCGGTTTGACCGGTTTGGGTCCGGTACTGCAGAACACCCTGGAAAACTCCAACGTCAGCGTGGTTGAGGAGCTGGTCAATATGATCACCACCCAGCGTGCTTACGAGATGAATTCCAAAGTCATTTCCACCTCTGACCAGATGCTCGGTTTCCTTAGTCAGAATCTTTAATTTGTAAGGTGCGGCGCACAGCGCAGGCCCTGAGGTAATAGCGATGAACCGGCTAATGACTGTACTGATCACCCTTGGCGCTGTGGCTTTGAGTGGCTGTGTGGCGCCGGTGGCAAAACCCAATGATCCATATTTTTCGCCAGTCATGCCGCGTACGCCACTGCCGGCGGCGCAGAACAACGGCGCTATTTTTCAGCCGGGTTTTGCCAGCAACCTGTATGACGATCGCAAGGCGTATCGGGTGGGCGACATCATCACTATTACGCTGAATGAAAAGACCCAGGCGAGCAAAGGCGCCAACTCCAAAATCGCCAAGGACAGCACGGCGAAAATGGGCCTGACCTCGCTGTTTGGTAGCACGGTGTCGACCGACAACCCGGGTCAGGGCAATATTCTCAATCCGCTGGACGCCGCCAACCTTAATTTGGATGTGGGCTACAGCGGTTCGCGCGATACCGAAGGCAAAAGTGTGGCGGCGCAAAGCAACAGCCTGAGCGGCTCGATCACCGTGACCGTGGCGGAAGTGCTGCCCAATGGCGTGCTCTCGGTGCGCGGCGAGAAATGGCTGACGCTTAATACCGGCGATGAATTGATGCGCATTGCCGGGCTGATTCGCCCTGACGACATCGCCACCGACAACACCGTGTCTTCGACTCGGGTGGCGGATTCGCGCATCACCTATTCCGGCACCGGCGCCTTCGCCGATGCCAGTCAGCCGGGATGGCTCGACCGCATGCTCATCAGCCCGCTGTGGCCGTTCTAAGGTGCTGACCATGAAAACTTTATTGGCTGGGCTTGGCTTGTTGTTGCTGGCCACTGGTGCGCAGGCCGAACGTCTGAAAGACCTCGCCAGTATCCAAGGTGTGCGGGCTAACCAGTTGCTCGGCTATGGCTTGGTGGTTGGCCTCAATGGTACGGGCGATCAGACCACGCAAACGCCTTTCACCCTGCAGACCTTCAATAACATGATGGCGCAGTTTGGTATCAAGGTGCCGGTCGGCGGCAACGCCCAGCTGAAAAACGTTGCGGCGGTGGCCCTGTATGCCGACCTGCCGGCGTTCGCCAAGCCCGGCCAAAGCATTGATGTCACGGTTAACTCGATCGGTAACGCCAAGAGCCTGCGTGGCGGGAGCCTGCTGATGGCGCCACTCAAAGGTGTGGATGGCAACATCTACGCCATCGCCCAAGGCAGCTTGGTGGTCGGCGGCTTTGACGCCGAGGGCGCAGACGGCTCGAAAATCACCGTCAACGTGCCGTCTTCCGGTCGCATCCCGAGTGGCGCCACCGTCGAGCGGCCGGTGCCGAGTGGTTTTGACCAGGGCAACACACTGACGCTGAATCTCAATCGCGCCGACTTCACCACCGCCAAACGGATCGTCGACAAGGTCAACGAACTGCTCGGGCCAGGCGTGGCGCAAGCCTTGGATGCCGGTTCGGTGCGGGTCAGTGCGCCGCTCGATCCGGGTCAGCGGGTCGATTACCTGTCGATTCTGGAAAACCTCGAAGTTGAAGCTGGGCAAGCGATGGCCAAGGTCATCATCAACGCCCGGACCGGCACCATCGTTATTGGTCAGAACGTGCGGGTACAGCCGGCGGCCGTCACCCATGGCAGCCTGACGGTGACCATTACCGAGGAGCCCATCGTCAGTCAGCCGAATGCCTTGGCCGGTGGCAATACGGTAGTGGTGCCTAAATCGAAGGTCAGTGCCGATCAGGAACTCAAGCCGATGTTCAAGTTCGGCCCAGGCACCACGCTGGATGAAATCGTCCGCGCGGTTAACCAAGTGGGCGCATCGCCAAGCGACTTGATGGCGATCCTGGAAGCCCTTAAACAAGCCGGCGCGCTGCAAGCCGACCTGATTGTAATTTGAGGTGCTGACATGAACTCACGACTCAGTGCTGGCGTTGGTGCCGCTCACGACTCCGGTGCTTTTACCGACCTTAACCGCCTCAATCAACTCAAGGTCGGTAAAGATCGTGACAGTGAAGGCAACATTCACAAAGTGGCTCAGGAGTTTGAGTCGCTGTTTATGAATGAAATGCTCAAAGCCATGCGTAAGGCCGGCGATGTGGTGGGCGACGGTAATTTCATGAACAGCAACGAGAGCAAAACCTACCGGGATATGTACGACCAGCAGTTGGCCGTGACCATGTCCAAGCAAAATGGCGTGGGTTTGGCCGATGTGCTCGAGCGCCAGCTGGCTAAAACCCTGCATCCCGGTGCTAACCGGGTGAACCCCTTTGCTCAGGTCGCCTCCGGCGTGCAGCCGAACAGCTTGGCCGGTGATGCGGCGGCCCCTGCTAGCGCTGTGCGCGATGACTCCAAGCTGCTTAATCAGCGCCGGCTGTCGTTGCCCGCGCACCTGGCTGACCGTTTGCTGGCCGGCATTGTGCCGCCCACTAGCGCTGCGGCTGGCCAGCCTTTGGCGCAGAACGACTGGCTGGCGGCCAAGAGCTTTGCCGCGCCGGCCGACAAGGCCCTGAGTGTTAATGGCGGCGATGCCATTACCGGCCGGCGCTTGGCCCAGCCACCGCTGGCGCCGGGCAAGGCCGCCTTTAGCTCGCCACAAGAATTTGTCGCCACCATGCTGCCAATGGCCAAAGCCGCCGCCGAGAAAATTGGCGTCGATGCGAACTACCTGGTTGCCCAGGCAGCGCTGGAAACGGGCTGGGGCAAGTCGATCATTCGCCAGCAAGACGGCAGCAGCAGCCATAACCTGTTTGGTATCAAAGCCGCCGATTGGCAAGGCGAGTCGGCGCGGGTGCTGACCACCGAATATGTCGACGGCAAGCCGACTAAAGAGTCCGCCTCGTTTCGTGCCTACGGCTCGTTCGAGCAAAGCTTCAATGACTACGTGAGTTTTTTGCAGAACAACGAGCGTTATGACAACGCGCTGGACTCTGCCGCCAACCCGAAAACTCTCGTCCGCGACCTGCAGCGCGCCGGTTATGCCACCGATCCGCAGTACGCCAACA
>JAIERD010000315.1 GCA_019747155.1 Pseudomonadaceae bacterium | reverse complement strand
GTTCTCATTGCTGGCTTGCCAACCGCCACCGAGCGCTTTGTACAGGTTCACTTCGCTGACCAGCTGCGCCAGTCGCTCGACGATCAAGCCTTGTTGGGCGCTGAATAACGAGCGCTGGGCAACCAGGAAGGTCAGACTGCTGTCCACCCCGATCAGGTAGCGGCGTTGGGCCAGGCGGTAGTAATCCTGATTGGCACCGACCAGATCCCGTTGCGCCTGCAGTTGCTGCTGATACGTCTGGCGCGCGGCCAGGCCGTCGGCAACTTCCTTGAATGCGGTCTGGATGCTCTGCTCGTACTGCGCCACCCGGATGTCTTTCTGGATCTTGGCGTAATCCAGGCTGGCCTCCAAGCTGCCGGCATTGAAAATCGGCAGGTTGATCTGCGGCTGGAACAGCCAGGTTCCTGAACCCCCATTGAACAGTCCGGCCAGGTCCGGACTGAGGCTGCCGGCATTGGCGGTCAGGCTGATGCTCGGGAAGAATGCCGCGCGGGCCGCGCCGATATTGGCGTTGGCCGCGAGCAAGGCATGCTCGGCGGCCAAAATATCCGGCCGCCGTTGCAGCAGATCGGACGGCAACCCGGCGGGCAGCTCGCTCAGCAGTTCGGTCTCCAGTGGCTGGCTGGCGGCCAGGTTGGCCGGCAGACCAGTGCCGAGCAGCGCGGTCAGGGCGTTAAGGTCTTGGGCGACCAAGCGCTGATACTGGGCTTGGCGCACCCGGGCGGTTTCCACCGAGGTGCGTGACTGGCTGAGTTCCAGCGCCGAGGCCACGCCGACCTGATTGCTGCGGATGGTCAGTTGATGGCTTTGCTCGAACGCTTGCAGGGTGTCGCTGGTCAGGCGCAGCAGGGCTTGGTCAGCCTGCCAGGTCAGGTAGGCATTGGCGACACTGGCGACCAGGCTGATTTGCGTGCTGCGCTGTGCTTCTTCGCTGGCGAAGTAGGTTTGCAGCGCTTGTTCGCTCAGGCTGCGCAGGCGGCCGAACAGATCAATTTCATAAGCGCTGATGCCGAGGGTGGCGGAATACTGGCTGTTGATTTGCGCAGCGCCGGTGCTGGAGGCATCTGCCGGCAAGCGTTGCCGGCTGCCGCTGCCATTGGCGCTGACGGCCGGCAGCAATTCGGCGCGTTGAATCTGGTACTGGGCGCGGTAGGCCTCGATGTTCAGGGCGGCAACGCGCAGGTCGCGGTTGTTCTGCAGCGCCGTGTCGATCAGTTGCCGCATGGCCGGGTCGCGGAAGAACTGCTGCCAGCTCTGAGCGCCGGAGCTCTTGCTGCTCGCGTCGTTACTGGCGTAGGCCGGGCCTTGCGGCCACTGTGCGGCGACCCCGGCGTGCGGTTGCTGGTAATCCGGGATCAGCGAGCAACCGCCCAGGGTGAAGGCGGCAAGCGCCAGTGATAACAGGGACTTATTCATTGGCTGGCCTCCTCGTTAGGGCTGCTGGGTTTTGTCTTGCTGAACCAGGACGACACCACCACGAAGAACAGCGGCACCCAGAAGATCGCCAGCACGGTGGCAGTGGTCATGCCGCCGATCACCCCGGTGCCGATGGCATGCTGGCTGCCTGAGCCTGCACCAGTGGCAATCGCCAGTGGCACCACGCCGAGGATAAACGCCAGGGAGGTCATGATGATCGGTCGCAGCCGCATGCGGCAGGCTTCGATGGCCGCCTCCTGCAGGCTGCGGCCTTGGCTGTGCAGTTCCTTGGCGAACTCGACGATCAGGATGGCGTTTTTTGCCGCCAGGCCAATGGTAGTGAGCAAGCCGACCTGGAAGTACACGTCGTTCGACAGCCCACGCAGGCTGGTGGCCAGCAGCGCGCCGATAATCCCCAGGGGCACCACCAGCATTACCGCAATCGGAATCGACCAGCTTTCATACAGCGCTGCCAGGCAGAGAAACACCATCAGTAGCGACAGGGCATACAGGGCCGGGGCCTGGGAGCCGGACAGGCGCTCCTCGTAGGACAGCCCGGTCCAGGCAAAGCCGATGCCTTTCGGTAGTTGCTGGGCCAGGCGCTCGACTTCGGCCATGGCCTCGCCGGAGCTGTAACCGGGCGCCGGCATACCGAGGATCTCGATGCTTTCCACGCCGTTATAACGCGTCAGCTTGGGCGCGCCGTAAATCCAGGTGCCGCTGGCAAAGGCCGAGAAGGGCACCATGTCGCCGTTGCCGTTGCGCACGAACCATTTGTTCAGGTCTTCCGGGCTCATCCGCGAGTCGGCCTGGCCCTGGATATAGACCTTCTTGACCCGGCCGCGGTCGATAAAGTCGTTGGCATAGTTGCCGCCGAGGGCAATCGACAGGGTGCTGTTGATGTCCACCATGGTCACACCGAGGGCGCTGGCACGTTCATCATCAATACTCAGCTGGTACTGCGGTTCGTCGTTCAGGCCGTTGGGGCGTACGCCCGCAAGGATTTTGCTTTGCGCGGCCAGGCCGAGGAACTGGTTACGGGCGGCCAGCAGCTGCTCATGGCCGACGCCGGCACGGTCCTGCAGAAACACGTCGAAGCCGCTGGCGTTACCCAACTCCAATACCGCAGGTGGGGCGAAGGCAAACACCATGGCATCGCGGAAGCTGAAGAAGTGCTGCTGGGCGCGCTTGGCCAGGTTGAATACGCTGTTTTCTGCCGAGCGTTCGCCCCAGGGTTTGAGCATGATAAAGGCCATGCCTGAACTTTGGCCGCGACCGGCGAAGTTGAAGCCGGTAACGGTAAACACCGAGCTGACGGTGTCGGCTTCGTCTTCCAGCAGGTAGCTGCGCATCTGGTCGACCACTTCCTGGGTGCGCTGGGCGCTGGAGCCGGCCGGGGTTTGCACCTGGGCAAACAGCACGCCCTGGTCTTCTTCCGGCAGGAAGGCGGTGGGAATGCGGGTGAACAGCACCACCATGCCGACGATAATCAGCAGGTACGCCAACAAGTAGGGCGCTTTGTGCCGCAGCATGCTGGCCACGCCGCGCTCATACGACTGCACGCTGCGGTCGAAACTGCGGTTGAACCAGCCGAAGAAGCCGCGCTTGGGCGCATGCCCTTCACCCTTGTGAATCGGCTTGAGCAGGGTCGCGCACAGCGCCGGGGTGAAGATCAGCGCCACCAGCACCGAGAGCACCATGGCCGAGACGATGGTGATCGAGAACTGCTGGTAGATCACCCCGGTCGAGCCGCTGAAAAACGCCATGGGCAGCAGCACCGCCGACAGCACCAGGGCGATGCCGACCAGTGCGCCCTGAATCTGGCCCATGGATTTCTTGGTGGCTTCCTTGGGCGACAGGCCTTCCTCGGACATCACCCGTTCGACGTTTTCCACCACCACGATGGCATCGTCCACCAGCAAGCCGATGGCCAGCACCATGCCGAACATGGTCAGGGTATTGATGCTAAAGCCGAATGCCGCCAGCACGCCGAAGGTGCCGAGCAACACCACTGGCACCGTCATGGTGGTGATCAGCGTGGCGCGCAGGTTTTGCAAGAACAGGTACATCACCAGGAACACCAGCACCACCGCTTCGATCAGGGTGTCGATTACCCCGGAGATCGATGCACTAACCACTGGCGTGGTGTCGTAGGGGAAGACCACCTGGGTGCCCGGCGGGAAGAAGGGTTCCAGCTCGCTGACGGTTTTGCGCAGCGCCTTGGCGGTGGCCAGCGCATTGGCGCCAGTGGCCAGTTGACCGCCATGCCGGAGGCCGGCATGCCGTTGAACTGGGCGCTGATGCTGTAGTTCTCACCGCCTAGGGCAACTTCGGCAACATCACTCAGGCGCACCTGAGAGCCATCGGGGTTGACCTTGAGCAGGATCTTCTGGAACTGCTCGGGGGTTTGCAGGCGGGTCTTGCCGATGATGGTGGCGTTCAGCTGCTGGCCCGCTACCGCCGGTAAACCGCCGAGCTGGCCGGAGGAGACCTGCACGTTCTGCGCGGCGATGGCGTTTTTTACATCCAGAGGCGTCAGCTGAAATTTGTTCAGCTTGGCCGGGTCGAGCCAGATGCGCATGGCGTATTGGGCACCAAACACCTGAAAGTCGCCAACCCCGGCGGTGCGCGATATCGGGTCCTGCATATTGGAGACGATGTAGTTGGCCAGGTCGTCGCGGCTCATGCTGCTGTCCGGTGACACCAGACCGATGATCATGAGGTTGTTCTTTACCGACTTGGTGACGCGGATACCTTGCTGCTGCACCTCTTGCGGCAGCAGCGGAGTGGCCAGATTCAGCTTGTTTTGCACCTGCACCTGGGCGGTGTCGGGGCTGGTGCCTTGGTTGAAGGTGGCGGTGATGGTCATGCTGCCGTCGGAGTTACTCTCCGAGGTGACATAGCGCAGGTTGTCGATGCCGTTGAGTTGCTGCTCGATCACCTGCACCACGGTGTCCTGCACGGTTTGCGCCGAGGCGCCTGGGTAGCTGACGGCAATCGCAATCGCCGGCGGGGCAATGCTCGGGTACTGATTAATCGGCAGTTTGAGTACGGACAAGGCGCCGACCAGCATGATCACCAGGGCGATCACCCAGGCAAAGATCGGCCGATCGATAAAGAACTTCGACATCGGTTATTCCCCTTTGCCGGTGGCTTGCGCCGCAGCCGGGTTGCTTGGGGCCAGATTGCTGGCCTCGCTGACCATGACTTGGATGCCGGGTTTAACGAACTG
>JAIERD010000525.1 GCA_019747155.1 Pseudomonadaceae bacterium | reverse complement strand
CCTGGAACTGCTCGCCAGCTTCGCCATCCTGAAAACAGTCCTTGTCCTGACGGACGCGGTTTATGGAGCGCTTACGAAACACCTGCTTCCCTGCTAAGCAGCTCGCTAGCCCGGCGAGCTGCCCAGAGCAAACGGCTTGCGAGTATAGGGCCCGCGCGCTTTTGCTGACAAAGACGAATGCACAGTCTGCAAGTGACACAAAAATTGTCTTTTCTGGCTAATAAACGAACAAACCGGCCAGATGGTCATTCACAAAGCCGCAGACATCGTTATCATCGCGCGCCCAGAATGCTCACATTCCGAGCCTCCAACACAGGTGCACAGCGTCATGAGTAAGTTGTTGATCGTCGGTGCCGACCTGGACCGGACGGATACCTGGATCAAATACGAAAGAACCATGTGTGGCAGCTGCGTTTCCAGCTGCTGCACCATGCCGGTTGAAGTGCGCTTCAACGACCTGCTACGGATTGGCCTGGTGCAAGAGTTCGAGCGCAACGAGCCGCGCAAGAACATTGCCAAGCGCCTGCAAAAGGAAGGCATAGTCGAGCGCTACAACCAGAAGCAGGAAATCTTCACCCTGGTGCGTATGGCCAACAACGACTGCCTGTATCTGGACCGCAAGAGCCGCCTGTGCACCATCTACGAGCTGCGCCCGGAAACCTGCCGCAATCACCCAAAGGTCGGCCCACGCCCTGGTTTCTGCGCGTTCAAACCCAAGCTCTAAGCGCTTGTCGAGTTAAAGCCGCAGCACGAAAAAGCCCCGACCATTTGGCCGGGGCTTTTTGTTTTAGCGGATCAGACTTACTGCTGCGCCAGCGCCGCAGGCTTGGCCGGGGCCGCGACCTTAGGCTTGATCAAGCTAAAGTCGATCAAGGATTTCGGCAGATAAGGGTCACCAATCAGCAGTGGCCGCTCCTTGAAGTCGGCGCTCACCAGGCTCTTGCTAGTGTCCAGCTCAGCAAAACGCAACCCGGCCAAGTCGGCCCAGGTATGAATCAGGTTGGCGCTGCTGTACGGCCGGCTGAGCTGCTTTGAGTAGTCGGCCGGGTTATTCGCCCGCCACTGCTCGGAGGTCCAGAGCATAAAGGGAATGGTGTACATCGGCGCGGTCGGCTTGCCTTCGTTGCGACCCAGCACGCTACCTTCAGGCGAGTCGAATACCGCCTCGCCATGGTCGGACAGATACAGCAAGAAACCATTGGGCTTAGTCGCGGCAAACTGCTCGATCAGGCTCGACACCACGAAGTCGTTATAAAGCACCGCATTGTCGTAGCTGTTGTAGGTCGGCAGCTGAGCATCGGTGACCCAGTCCGGCACGCCTTGGCGATCAGAAAACTGATCAAACTCCGCCGGATAACGGTACTTGTAGCTCATGTGGGTGCCGAGCAGATGGATGATGATCAGCTTACGCGGCGCGGCATCGGCCAAGACTTTAGTGAAAGGTGCGAGCACATCACCATCGTACTGACGGGCGTCCTGATTGAGGTTGTTGTTCAGATAGACCTGTTCATCGGCCTGCTTGGAGAAGGTCGTCAGCATGGTGTTGCGCTTGGTCATGGTCTGCTGATTGGTGATCCAGTAGGTCTTGTAACCGGCCTGTTTCATCATATTCATGATCGACGGTGTGGTCAGGTAGGCATCTGGATTTTGCTCATCGGCAAAGGTCAGCACCTGCTGCAACGCCTCGATGGTGTAAGGCCGCGGGGTGACCACGTTATCGAACACCGCCAACTGCTCACGTATCTTATCGAGCTTGGGCGTGGTGGCCCGCGGATAACCGTAGAGGCTCATGCGCTGACGGTTGGTCGACTCGCCAAGAACCAGCACCAGAGTGCTCGGCAGGCCCGCGTGCTGATCAAGCATGTTTTGCAGCGGGGCGATCTTGGCGTTGTCAGCCAGCAGCGACTGCATGTCGCTGAGCTGCTCACGATATTTGCGATAACCCACCACCAGCTGCCAAGGCACCGCCGGCTCAACCCGCGCCTCAAATTTCTCGAACGCTTGCGCCAGGGTCGGACGCTTGTAGATCTGCTTGCCCAACGGATAGGCCAGTACGCCAACAAACAGCGCCAAACTCAAAACCAGGGCTTGCTGGCGACTAAAGCGCAGCGGCCGCACCCGCTTCCACAGCAGCCAGGCACCGAGGCTGTAAACCAGATAAACCGGCACCATCCACCAGGCAAAGTACTGAGCGAAGTACTCGCTGCTCTCGGCCATGTTGGATTCGAACATGATAAAAATCACGCTCTGGGAGAACTGCTGGCCATAGATGCAGAAGTAGCCCAGGCCGATCAGCGAGCACAGCCACAAGACCACACCGATAGTGCCGGCAATCGCACGCGCCTTAGTCGGAAACAACAGCACCGGGATCAGCCAAATCGCACTCATCAACAAGGCTTGGCGGAAATTCTCGAAACCACTGGTGCCGGTCAGCTGGATTAATAGATGGGTGACGCCAGAGAAGTACCAAAAAAACAGAAACAACCAACCGAGTCCCGCCCAGTCCATACCTTGTCGGCCTTGGGCCGGTGCTATTGCCTGCATCTATTTCTCTCCGCCTAACCATCAAATGCTACTGCGCACTAGATACACCAACACGCCAGCTGCTCATTAACGAGCAATATTACCGCACACTCTAGCCGTAACCATGTGAAAACAGTGTCAGGCGATTCAGCGCACCAACCCGGCAAATTGCGCACTAACCTACACTCAGGCGAGGCGCATATTTGCAGCGCCAGGAAGATGCCAATTGTCCAAGCAAAACACCCAAGCCATCCAGACCAGCGTGGCCGCAGCACTGCTGAACACCGTGATCATTATCTTGCCGCTCGGCCTAGCGAGTTTTCTATTAAGCGGCGAATGGCTGCGCGCGAAAAGAATCGGCCTAATGGCTTTGCTGGTCATACCCCTGGCCTTTTGGCTGCGCCGCTATTTATATCGAGGACAGGCACGCTCGGTACTGTTCGCTATGAGTCTATTAATTTGGGCCTGTGTCAGCCTGCTGCTATTCAGTGCCGGCACCATCATTAACCCCAACCTAGCCATTTTGATTGGCATTTCGGTGATCGGCACGCTGGCCCATGAACGCCTACTCGCCTGGCTAATGCCGTTGCTGTGCATCACCAGCATTGTTGCCGTCGCCACCCTTGAACACTATGAGTTACTGCCCCGCAAGCTAGCGCCCAGCGGCTTTTCGTTGATGATCGGCAGCCTCTTGGCGATCGTGTTTCTCTTGCTACTGACCCGCATTAGCAGCAACCACCTAGCTCACAGCCAGCAACAGCAGCACGAAAACACCCAGCGCCTGCAACAACTCAGCGCGCAACTGCAGCTTACCCTCGAGGCCGGCAACATTATTTGCTTTAGCCTCGACCCCGTGCACCTCAAGCTGCAAGTCGGCGCTGAAACCAGCGAGTTACTGCAGTGCGCTGCGGGCGAGCAGCCCCTCCAAGAACTACACGCCCTCAGCCCGACCGACCGGCAACGAATCACCGACGCCTGCCAGCAGGTACTAGGCGGCGCAGACTTCCCCAGCCTAAGTTGCCAGTTGCACAGCGGCCCCGGCAAAAACCGCTGATATCGACTGTTTGCCGCCCATAGCCACGAGCAACCACCGAGGCTGATCTGCGCACTGCAAGACATTAACGAGCAAAAGCAGGCCGAACTGGCCAAAGAACACTTCACCGCCATGGTCAGCCACGAACTGCGCACGCCACTAACCGCCCTACTCGGGGCGACTCGTCTGCTCCAAGGCTTACATCAACACAACCTGCCAGAGAGCGGCCAAGAGCTACTCAGCATCGCCGTGCGCGGTGGCGAACGACTTTCCGGACTGATCAATGACATCCTCGACTTTTCAAAACTGCAAGCTGGCCGCATGCCCATCGCCTGTCAGCGACAAGCACTGCTACCGCTGATTGAGCAAACGCTCGACAGCGTGCAACCCTTGCTAAAGGCGCGCAGGCAAACTCTCCACCTGAGCGGCTTCAGCCCTGAGCAAAACGCTTACCTAGACAGCTCGCGGGCTCAGCAAGTGCTGACCAACTTACTGGCTAATGCGATTAAGTTCAGCCCGCAGAACAGCCCGCTATGGCTTAGCCTGCAGCTTGACGCCAAACACGCGCGGATCAGCCTGCGCGATTCAGGCCCCGGGGTTAGCGCAGCCTTCCAGACGCAATTGTTCGAGCCGTTCAGCCAAGCCAACGCGGGCAATACCCGCGACAATCACAGCAGCGGCCTCGGCTTGACCATCAGCCGGCAATTGATGCGGCAAATGGGTGGCGAACTGAGTTACAGCAGCCAAGCCGACGCAGGCGCAACCTTTCACGCCGACTTTTTACGCCAGCCACCGAACAACCCCAACGAATAACGCCGCCCACAAAAAAGCCCCCGCCATCGAAGATGGCGGGGGCTTTTTTAAGCGCTTGTAACTTGTTAGTTACTTACTGCTTTTCTTGCTTGCGCGGGTACGCTCGCTTTCGCCAAGAATCTTCTTACGCAGGCGAATCGACTTCGGCGTCACTTCGCACAGTTCGTCTTCTTGCACGAACTCCAGAGCTTGCTCGAGCGTGAAACGGATTGGCGGAACCAAAGCAATGGTTTCGTCCTTACCGGAGGCACGCATGTTGTCGAGCTTCTTACCCTT